>JASHRH010000103.1 GCA_030037475.1 Acidobacteriaceae bacterium | reverse complement strand
TTAGGAACGGTTGCCAGACTCTTTGCGACTGCTCTCGGTCGAGCCCCTGCGAAACCATGTTGATCTCGAGGATGTTCTCTCGGCGCACCTTCGCCTGTTCCCCCCAATGCTGGTTGAAGAGATGCTCGGCGTAGAAGCTGACGAACGCACGAAGGAGGCTGCGGTACGCCTCGTCAGAAGGCGCTTTGACCTGGAAGCTGGTATTGCCGAAGTATTCGGGAAGGCCGTGCGTACGGGCCGTGAGCTTGCTGACCACGCCGAACGTGCCGCCTCCGCCTCCCTTGAGCGCCCAGAACAGATCGGGATTCGTGCATGCGTTCGCGATCCGAATCTGGCCGTCCGCTGTGACGACTTCGGCTTCGAGTAAGCTTGCCGCTGCCGTGCCGTACCGCTTGGAGAAGCTTCCAAAACCGCCGCCAAGGATCAGCCCGGCGACGCCGACCGTCGTGCAGCCGCCGCCCTGGACGTACCGGCCGCCCTGAGTTGTCACCGCTTGGTACGCCTGCATCCAGTGCGTGCCGGCTCCCATCGTGACTGCGGGTTGTGGCGCGATCTTGCCCTGACATCCCTGGGGCACGAACGCGGAATGCGTCTCGATGTCCGTCATATGGCGCGTCCAGATCATGAGAGAGTCCGGCGCATTCGAGGCGCCCAGATAACTGTGCCCACGGCCCTTGACGACCAAGCGCAAATTGTTGTCCCGAGCGAAGTTCACGGCCGCTGCGATGTCGCTGGCGTTGCGCGCGGCAACCGCGTAAACGCTCGGCTGGGTCGCCCACGCATCGACCCACCCGAGCGTCTGAGTGAGGCCGGGCTGGTCGGCGATCCAGTAGGGGTTGCGGATCTCTTTCTGGAGTCGCTTGGCGGTGGCGCCATCCGGGGCGGTCTTGAGCACGCTGAGCGGAAAGTTGATCCGGATCAGGTTGCCGCCTACAGCCTCGTTGAGCCTTTCCCAGCTCGCCTCGCCGGGCCATTCCTTATCTGTCGCGCGCACACGGCGCCGAGGCGCCCCGCCAATGCTCGCCGGTGATGCCGCACGCACTCCGCGGATCAGCGGCGCGCACGGCACGAGGGCCGTCATCTTCAGCAGGTCTCTGCGTCGCATTTTCGCGGCAACCTCCGATTCATATTCCAGACGTCATGGACGCAAGGCCCCTATCGCGATGACGGGAGGGCGAACGCGACCAGCGCATCGCCCTTCTTCTCTTCGTCGATCTTGGCGGAGCCTCCCGCTGCAATCACCACGAATTGTCGGCCCTCATATTGATAGGTCATCGGCGTGGCGTGAGCGCTCGCCGGAAGACTCGCGGACCAGAGCTCCTGTCCCGTGTCGGCGTCCAGCGCGTGGAAGTGGCGGTCCATGGTGCCGCCGACGAAGACGAGCCCGCTCGCCGTCACGATGGGACCTCCGAGCATCACCGACCCTGGGATGGCCTGCACGCGTTTCCCAAACACCTCGACCATGCTCCCAACCGGCTGGCGCCAGGCGATCCGGCCGGTGGCGAGATCGACCGCAACGAGCTCGCCCCAGGGCGGAGGACTACAGGGCAAGCCTGAGGGACTCTTCAGCGCAGCGCGAATCATGGCATAGGGGGCGCCGATCTCCATCCCCATCTCGCCGTGGAAATCGCCGACAAATCCGCCCACCAATCGAGCGTCCGGAATCATCTGAACCCGGTACGGCAAGTTCGAGACGGCCACAATCAGCCGCTCATGCTTGGCGTCCCACGCAAAGCCGCTCCAGTTGATGCCGCCGATATTGCCCGGCACCGCGAGCATGCCCTTTGCGCTCGGCGCGGAGAACACGCTGGTTCCAGTCAGTCCCGCCAAAGTCGCCTTGCATGCCTCGCGGTCCGCTTGCGTCAGGCCCCAGGCGTCCGCGGCCGGCAACGATTGTCGCGCCAAGGGGGGAATGGTCGTCGGGAAAGGTTGTGTTGGAAACGTGACCTCCCCCGGCAGGGCGCTGGCCGGAACGGCGCGCTCCTCGATCGGCAGCACCGGACGCCCGGTCGCAGGATCGAGGACATAGATCATGCCGGTCTTGTTGCCTGCGACCAGGATGGGCGTACGCTGCCCGTTCAATGTCGCTGTCGTGAGAAGCGCCGGCGCCGCGGTGTCGTAGTCCCAGAGGTCATGATGCACGAGCTGGAAGCCCCACACGAGTCTGCCGGTCCGCGAATCGAGGGCGACCACCGAGTCGGCCCAGCGGTCGTCCCCTGGGCGTAAGCCGCCGTAGTAATCGGGACTGGCGCTGCCCGTCGGCACGTACACGAGATGCTTCTCGGGGTCCGCGCTGAGAATCGTCCAGGCGTTGCCGGCGCCTGTACGCCAGGCCCCGTTCGCCACGCCGGTCGGCCGAATCAATGGCTCCCACGACCAAAGCAGCTTCCCGGTGCGCGCGTCGAACCCCCGGACGACGCCGTCCGGCATCTCGGCCATGGTGTTGTCATCGATGGCCGAGCCGACCACCACGACGCCATCCACCACGATCGGCGGCGAGGTCATGTGGTACCAGCCGGGTCGATAGTTCCTGACTCCACCGAGATCGACCTGTCCGTGGTGGCCGAACGCGGCGCAGGGCGCGCCGGTCATTGCGTTGACGGCCACCAACCGAGCATCGAGCGTGGCCTCGAACAGGCTCAGCTTGCAGCCAGTCGCCGTGGCCTGCGGATCTCGCCAGGCCGCAAGTCCTCGATTGATCAGCCCATCGCCGTAGGCCAGCGTCTTGTTGATATCAGGATCGTACGACCAGAGCTGCCGGCCCGTCGCCGGGTTCAGTGCGATGATGCGGTTGAACGCGCTCGTCAGAAAGAGCCGCCCATCGAGGAGCAGTGGAGTGGATTCGAGACCGCTTTTGATTGCGCCGAACCAACCTTGCGAGATGTCCCCCGTATGAGACACCCACACGCGTTTGAGGCGTCCGACGTTTGCCGGGGTAATCTGTGTCAGCGGCGAATATCGTGTGCCGCCAGGGTCGCGGCCGTAGGCCGCCCATTCATCCGCTGCGGCCGTGCCGGCTAATGCGAGGAGGAGGGTGGTCGCGAGCAGGATCGATATCGAGCGCGAAATTTTCATGCAGGCAGCTTAATGCAATGCGCGCACGTGGCCATCGACTTGTGGCGAGCGGGACCAGGGCGAGGCCGAGCGGCACGCCGGGCGATCCAGGCGCTCGAGGCGCCAGGGGCATCGCTTCGCGTGTGGTCTCGGGCATCGGCGGCTCGAAGCGCCGGACATGTACGGTGACGTCGGACGACCTCGGCGAGTCCGTGACCTTTCTCTACTCCCAATGGCTCCCGCAGAGTGGAGAGGGGCCGCGGGACTTTCCGCTGTACTTCCAGCGCGTCCGCTTCTTCCCGGACGTGCCCGAGCACGAGGCGGTGACGGACATTTTTCTGCCGCTCAGATGAGCGGCGAAGCGAAAGTTATGCCGCCCAGCCGCGTGGAGCCGAGCCACTCTTCGTCATTCCGCGAGTCTATAAAGTCCATGGAGATCGTAGACGTGTATTCCGGTCGGCGCGGACGTCGGCTTCTTGCGAACGAATAGAAGTTGTCGGATCGAGCGGTCCCCCACTGGGAAGCGCATGGCTCGGGCAGAAAGCTCGCGCGCGGCGGCGGAGAGACCAGCATTCGCAGACCATCGGCATTCGCCAAGGTCAACCCATCCGTCCTCGCGAACTCCCACGACGTCGATCTGTACGGCACGGTCCCAGTATTCTCCGACCTGAAACCGCCCACTCACGTTCTCCTTCGAGTAGATCAGCGGCAAGGCCTCGCGGCAGAGGCGCTCGAATCCTTCACTACAGAATGCTTCCCACTGCGGCGCGACGAGCTGCTCGAACGTGCGGTCCGGCAGGCGACGCCGCAGCGCGCTCCAGTTCGGCTCGACGAACCTGAACCAGAAGCGCAGTAGAGGATCCGAGATTCGATACACGACGGAAGTCCGCGGCGCACGCTCGCCGCTCAGCGGTATGACGCGCTCGAGATAGCCCAGAGACGCGAGGCTTTTCAGGTGAGGCGCGAGAGCGCTGGTCGTCAGGCCCACGGCGCGAGCGATATCCGACTGAGAACGGCGTCCGAGCGCAATGGCTTCGAGGACGCTGGCAGCCTGCTTGACCTCCGAGAGCTCCTCGCGCAGGAGGAAATCGGGCTCGCGCTGGAAGAAGCCGTCGATCTCGAAGAACTCCTGCGCGATGTTCTGAGCTACCGAGCGCGCGGGATCGAAGCGCTTGAGATAGGCGGGAATTCCCCCGCAAACGAAGTACGCACGGGCCTGCTCGCCGAGGGCCCAGCGCGCGTG
>JASHRH010000102.1 GCA_030037475.1 Acidobacteriaceae bacterium | reverse complement strand
GAGCCTTGGAGAATTGACGCGGAAGAGGGGAGCTCGGAATGAAATCGCTCAGGCTGCTCGTGGTCGCGGCGTGTCTCGCCGCCGTCTCTCTCTCGGTCCATGCGCGGGAGACCGCACGGGAGAAGGCAAACATCCGCACCGTCGAGGCGCTCTACGACGCGGCGCTCAACGAGAAGGACTTCGCCAAGGCGCGTACTTACATCGGCGACCGCTACATCCAGCACAATCCCACGGCTCGCGACGGGCTCGAGGGCCTCAAGGCGTTCATCGACTTCCTGCGCGCGAAGTTCCCGCAGTCGCACAGCGACATCAAGCAGGCCTTTGCCGACGGCAACTACGTCATCCTCCACGTGCACTCCGTTCGAGTGCCGGGCACGCGCGGGCGGGCGATCGTGGACATCTTCCGCCTGGAGAACGGCAAGGTCGTCGAGCACTGGGATGTGGTGCAAGACATTCCGGAGCACGATGCCAACACCAATACGATGTTCTGAGCGCGGTACGATGGTCCAGAGCACGCAAGGCTTGCAGGGCTCGACGCGCGGCCTTCGCAGCAGCCGCACGGGCAAGGGCCGCCGGCCGTGGGCTCTCCTGCTCGGGCTCGTGATCCTTGCGACTCAGGTGCGGCTGGTCGACGCCCAGGGCTCGGCCTCGCTCAATGCCCTGTATGCCGATCCGCACCAGCCGGACATCGCGGGTCTGTGGCTCGCCACGGGCTACTTCACGCTGTCACCGGACCGGGCCTTGCCGTCTCTCAAGCCGCCTTTCGACGCCCTGTATGCCAGGCGCGTGAAGGCCGAGAATGCCGGGAAGCCGATCGATGACGTTACGGCGAACTGCCTGCCGCCGGGCATGCCCCACATCATGGTCGTGCCGTACCCGTTCGAGATCGTGCAAACGCCCGGCCGGATATTGTTCCTGTTCGAGTATGCGGGGCAGGTACGGCGCGTCTATCTCGACGGGCGGCGCCCCACCGAGGACGATGACCCCACGTATTACGGCTTCTCGACCGGCCACTGGGAGGGATCGACGCTCGTGATCCAGACGAGTGACATTCGCGCGGAGACCCAGGACGACTTCACGGGACTTCCCCACAGCGATGCGCTCGTGATCACCGAGCGCATCCGCCGGGTCGATCACGACACGCTGGAGGATCAGCTGACATTGACCGATCCGAAGGCCTATGCGCAGCCCTTCACGGTCACGCGCCGCTACCAGCTGCATCCGACGTGGACGATCGGAGAGTACGTTTGCGAGGAAAACAACCGCAACGCGATTGGCGCGAACGGCGTGACCGGCTTCGGCGTCCCGCCGCCGCCCGCGAAGAAATGAAGAGAGAGCGCCGGACGGCGGGGAAGAGCCACGAATGAGGACATGGGGAAAGGTGCGGAGTCTTCTCGCGGCCGGAATCGTGTCTCTCGGTCTCATCGCGCCCGCGATCGCGCATCATTCGTTCGTGATGTTCGACCGGACCAAGCCTCTCGTGCTCGAGGGCACGGTGCTGCAATTCCAGTGGACGAATCCGCACGTGTGGATCGAGATGACCGCCCCCGACGGACGAGGAGGGCATGCGAAATGGGGTGTCGAGTGCACGAGCGTCAACATGCTCAGGCGGCAAGGCTGGCATCACGGCTCGCTGCATCCGGGTGACCGGGTGAAGCTTCTCCTGTACCCGCTCCGCAACGGGGCGCTCGGCGGCCAGCTCGCGAAGCTGCTCGAGATCAACGGGAGCCCCGCGAATCTCGTGAGCTATCGGTGAGCCGCGAGAAAGATCGGGGGATGCGCTCGCCAATCTGACTGTTCAGGGGTGGAAGTGAATTCCGGGTCCGAATATCGCGACGAACACGACGCCCCAGGCAATGGCCATCCCGATCCAGAGCGGACTCAAGGGTGTTGAGGCGGCCGGGCTTGCCGGTACCCTCTTTCTCCTCAGTTGCCTCGCGATCATCCCGGGAAGCGCGAGAAACCCTGCGCTCATTACGAAGGACGCTCCAACACCGGAGATGAGTATCAGTCGCGGGCTGATCGGGTTGAACACGGAAGCGGCCGTCATGACGGCGCCGCCGGCCCAGTAGGACGCCACGATGAGGCTCCGGAGATCGGGCAGCGATGCCTCGTTGCGCTCCACGAGGGCCGCCATCGACCGCGAGAGCCCCCGCATGCTCAAGACGTAAGCGATCGCGCCGACCAGGCCAAGCATGCTCCTCCATTCCCACGGAGGAGAGAGCCCCTGGATCACCGCGGCCCAGTCGCCGCTCTGGAGGATCGCCGACGCCACGAGATAGCCCGAATTCAAGAGATTGAACGCTGAGAACACCGCGACGAAGTAGCGCCACCCCGACCGCCCGCCTGTGCGGCTGAAGAGTACGAGAGCGATCAAACCGACGACGACATTCGCGAGAGTTCCCGCGGCGGAGACGGTCCGTGATGCGTAAACGTTTTGAATCGCGACCGTGGAAAGAGACAGGATTCCGTCACCGACGATCCATGCTGCCGTGATGTGGCCGAGTACCTCGTGCACCATGTCGGCCGAAGTGCACGCGACGATCCCTATCGCGCAAAACGTCGTTGTGCGGCTTCGAAGGATTATTCCGACCCTTCCCATTGCTTCGCCATCTCCCTACCGGATCGAAGTCAACGACGCACCGGCGTCGCCACTGGACTATATGGGTCGGGGCTCGCGAGGTCTTGAACGAAATTAGCGCGTCAGACGGCGATACACTGAGGGCGGGATTCCGGTAAAGCTCCGAAAGTCCCGCGTCATGTGGGCTTGATCGGCGTAGCCGTGCCTGAGTGCCAGCTCGGAGAGCTCTTGCTTGGTCGTGCGCAGGTCCATGCAGAGACGTATCAGGCGGCGACGCCTTCGGTACGTTCCGATCGACACGCCGGTGCGTGTACGGAATGCTCTGGCCAGATGAGTCGGGTGCCTTCCCGCAATTCGAGCAAGTGCGTCAAGCGTCCATGGAGATTCCGGGGCATCGTCAAGCGCCTCGAGTACCGGCGCAACGCAGTCGGCACTGTCGGCGCTGCGTTTGAGGTCCCAGAGGCAGCGCTTGATCTCTGCGCACGCAGCCTCCGCGGTCAGGCGATCGCCCCAATCGCCCTTGACCGTCTCGACGGCCAATTCCTGAATTACGGTCGATAGACTGGATCCTGAGCGACGCACCAGCGGCTCGATCGGTGAGGCGTTCAGGTGAATATTCAGGCACAGAGCTCCCTCGGGACCGAAAATATCCGAATGTCGCTCGCCCGGGGGATGAGCGATGATGGTCCGTGCGCGGCAGTGCTGTCGCTCGACCAGGCTGCGTTCGAGGAAGCCACCGGAAAGGACGACGCAGATATAGGCGGTCGTGTGCTCGTGTGCGAACAGGCGGGAATTCGAGGGGTGAGCGCTGAGAGTAACGCCGGCCAACGGGCCATGGACCACGCACCCGAAGGTCTCCCCGAACTTCAGCGGGTTCACGTGACTCCCAACTCAAAGGCCCGAGACGGAACAGGCTTGCGCAGCTCCGAGACGATGTTGGTATCGAGCAGGTACACCGCGGGGCTCACAGCGACAGAATCGAACGTCGCCGATACCGCCCTCGCGGCGGTGCCGCCAGGTCGGCGCGCGTGCAATCCGTCAGTAGGAGGGCCTTCAGCGACGGCCGCGCGCGTTGGCAAAGTCGTTTCCATTCCTGAATAGGCACCAGCACCGCAGTTTCTTCTCCGCGGCGCGTGACCAGTTGTGGCCCCTCGCGGACACACGTCTCCAAAAGCTCGCTGAAGCGTGCTTTGGCGTCCTGTACGGGCCAGCTTCTTGCCTTCATGGCAGTCATGATATGACTAGTTTCCAGACTAGTCATTGGCTCTGAGGTACACTGCGGATGCTGTCCACCAATTCGACTACGGGCGCTGCAAATCGCGACAAGGGGCAGAAGTGCCTGCGCGCGGATCGACAGTAGTCTCTCGGGCGGAAGCGAGCCTGGCGGCTGAAGGGGTATAACGGTCCATGAACGACAAGCTGTCCAGGATCACCGCGTTCCTGATCGATGCCGAGCGCCTCAAGCTCGTGGAACGCAGGGCGTACGTGAGCGACCGTTCGAGGCGCGAAAACTCCGCGGAGCACAGCTGGCATCTCGCTCTGGGGTTGCTCACTCTCGCTCGAGAGCTCGATATCGATATCGACCTGCCCAGGGCGTTGACGATGGCGATTGTCCACGATGTTTGTGAGATCGACGCGGGGGACACGCCGGCGTATGGTCCGGGTCGTCCCGACCAGCACGAGGCAGAGCGCCAATGCGTCGATCGGCTCGTGGGCTACGGGCTTGCGTTCGGCAGCGAGCTGCGTGAGCTCTGGCTCGAATACGAGGCACAGAAAACACGCGAAAGCCACTGGGTCAAGGTCCTCGATCGCGTCATGCCGTTCATCGTGAACATCGCGTGTGAGGGAAGGAACTGGCTGGAGCAGTCCATCAGCCGATCCCAGGTATTGAAAGTCAGTGAGCCTGTGCGCCAACATGCGCCCGAGATATACGATTGGATGGTCGAGCGGGCGAACGAATGCGTGCAGAGGGGCTGGTTGCGCGCGGGCTGAGCTCGCGTCACCGAAAGACCGGCGAGAGTCGGAGAATGCCATGAAGCGCACGCTCATCAGCTCGGGATCCACCTTCGAGGCCGAGATTGGCTACAGCCGCGCGGTAGTTCAAGGAGATTGGGTTTTCGTTTCGGGCACAACCGGGTTCGATTACTCGAGCATGACGATTTCCGACAGCCTTGCTGAGCAGACAGAGCAGTGTCTGAAGAACATCGAAGCGGCACTTTCGAGGGCCGGCGCTGGATTGCGGGACGTCGTTCGTGTCACTTATGTATTGCCCAACGGCGGCGATTTCCCGAAGTGTTGGCCCGTGCTGCGCAAGTATTTCGGCGACGTGCGTCCGGCCGCGATGATGATTTCCGCGGGTCTTTCGGATCCGCGTATGCAAATCGAGGTGGAAGTGACGGCTCTGAGACACGGCACGTCATGATGCTGCGCCGGCGCCGTCATTCGAACGGAGCTGGTACCCGGAACACATGCAAGACAACATACAGAGCGGCGGCACGCGTCCCGCCGAGCAGATCAAGCTCGGGATCGGGTGCGTATACTTCTACGACGATCAGAGCGGCTGGATTCTCGACTTGCAGCTGGAATATCTGGCGCGCACCCTCCAAGGTTACGACTACACGATATACGCCGCCGCCAATCGATTGGCCGCCGATCTGCGGCGGAAACTGGAGTCCGCTCCGAGAGTCAGAATCGTCCCGCTGCCACACTTCGAGGGGCCGGGCAGCGCGGAGCATGCATTCTACCTCGACCGGCTGTTGTGGGCCGCCGCGGAGGAGGGTTGTACGCACGTCGCGGCATTTGATTGCGATTCCTTTCCCATCGCGCCCGGTTGGCCGCACATCCTGCTGGATCGAATGGGGCCGAACATCCGCCTGGCGGCAGTGCTGCGTTCCGAGAACCTCGACTCCCATCTTCCCCATCCCTGCGGGTATTTCATGCGAAGCTCGTTCTTGAGAGACAGACGCCCCAAGCTGTTCCCGGGGAAGAAGGAGCTCGCGGGCGCACCGTTCAAATCATTTCTACGAGAA
>JASHRH010000101.1 GCA_030037475.1 Acidobacteriaceae bacterium | reverse complement strand
CGCCCGGCTTTAATTACAACAATCTGTCTGTGTCGTCGAATGCGCGGCGCGTGCGCTGGCTGCAGCTCATGGAGCAGTACAAGGGCAAGATCGACGTCCAGCTCGCGGAGCAGTTCGAGTCCGACCATCTCGACTCCTGGACACACAAGCAGGGCCCCGACCAGCGGACCCTCTGCGGGCACGTGGATCAGTCGCCGACGGCGATGTCGAAGGACTGGACCGCGTATTATCCCGCCGGAGCCGTTCAGGGCAAGGTCACGAGCAGCGATCTCGCCGCGCACATGGAGCTGATCGCGCACGCCGGCCATCCCTGCGGCGAGAACTTCTACGCGAAGCCTTTCCTCGCGGCGCATCCGCAGTATTCCTGGATGAAGCCGATTCTCGGCGATATGATCGCCGGGCCGTGGACCGAGTTTCAGGCGGGCGAAAGAGCCACGGCCGCGACAACCACGATCTCCGGGCAGTAATCGATCCGCAATTCCTGCACCGTTCCTCCCGCGCGCATCATCCGATGAGGAGCGAATGTCCGAAGGAGATCCTCGCGCATGACGGCACCTGAAACCGCCCAGCATCGCCAGCCGCTGCCCGACTTCGCCCTCGATCAGCTCTTCCGCAACGCGCGCACGTACACCGCGTGGCTGCCGAAGCCCGTTTCCCCGGAGACACTGCGCCAGATCTATGAACTGGTGAAACTCGGCCCGACCAGCGCCAACTCCACGCCTGCGCGCTTCGTCTTCGTCGTCTCGCCGGAGGCGAAGGAGCGGCTGAAGCCGGCGCTGAGCGAAGGCAACGTGGCCAAGACGATGGCCGCTCCGGTGACGGTGATCGTCGCCAGCGACCTCGAGTTCTACGAGCAGCTCCCGCGCCTCTTTCCCCAGGCCGAGATGAAGCAGTACTTCGTGGGCAAGCCGGAGACCGTCGAGCAGCATGTGCTCCGCAATGGCTCGCTCGAGGGCGCGTACCTCATCCTCGCGGCGCGCGCGCTCGGCCTCGACTGCGGACCCATGTCCGGCTTCGACGCGGCGAAGGTCAATGCCGAGTTCTTCCCCGATGGCAAGTGGAAGGCGAACTTCCTCATCAACCTCGGTTACGGTGATCCGAGCAACCTGCACCCGCGCAACCCACGCCTCTCGTTCAAAGAGGCGGTGAAGGTGCTTTAGGGTCGCGGTGCCCCGGCACAGTTTGCGCTGAATGGTTCCGTCTTCTGACCACCGACGACCGACCACTGATCACTACAGCCGCACATCCTTCGGCACAACACCGATGACAACCACCATCTGCGTCCCCTCGGGGATCTGAACGTTGCGCCGCTGAGCAAGAAACGTGGCCGAAGTCATCTTGTGGATGTCGCTTTGAAGTGTCACACCCGGAATGCCCTGCAGGGACCACCGCAGTTGCTGGCCCGCTTCTCCAGGGAGGTTGATGGGCTGAGCGCGTTGATCTTCCGGCACGGCCGTCTGCTGGGGCATGGGAACCTGCTGATACGCGGATCCGCCGCCGCCCGGCGCCGCACCAGGACTTTCGTCGGCCATGGGAGAGATGGCCGGCGGTGCGATGGCCATGATCGTCACCTTGATGGGCAGCAGCTCGTCCTTTTTGAGCTGCGCCTGGTCGAAGGTGACAAGGAGCGAGGAGACGCTATGCTGCACGGAGGCCTGCACCTGATCGATGTGGCCGATCAGGACCGTATTCCTGCGGAGCGTGGGCCCGTTCGGGATTTGCGCGCTGGCCTGGAGTTTGGCCCGCACCGCATCGCCCTGCTTCGCGCTTTTGGTGTCCAGCGAGCTCTCAAGCACCGCGCGAACCGGCACCAGCGGGATGATCCGGTGCCCGGGCTGCTGCGCAGCATCGGCGCTGGCGTTCTGAGCTCCGTCGGTGCCCGCGTTCTGCGCCCAGACCGGCAAGCCAGTCGCCAGCGCCAGTAGGACTCCGGCAGCGAAAACCACGCGAGCTGTCGCGCACATACAGGGCCTCCTGAGCGCTGTGGAATACCGTTGTTCAGGATAACGCCGAGAGGTCGTCGGCAATCAGCACCAGGAGCCCTTCCTCAGAAGTGGTGCCCGCTCTCCAGCGCAGCCCGCGCCGCCCTGAGAAATTTTTTTGAAGGGGGTAGTGTGTGGCAACTCACTGACCTAACTGGACTTCCTGGGTAATACCCTGAGGGTATTACCTGCTAAGCCCTTTGTTTGCGAAGGCAAGCCGTTGGCTGCCAGGACGCGGATTCGGCTCAAGCAAAAGGGCCGCTCGCGGCGGCCCTTCGAGAGACAATCTTTCCTGTTGTCAGGATGGCGCACGGCGGGAATTGGGTCAAGGAAAAAGCGGCGAGGCGCAGGGTACGGAGGTACTGCCAGCACCGTGCGCCTGGTTGACAGATTCGTCGAGTGAGTCGGCTGCGACCTGCTCCGGCGCGGCAATCCTCTGCGCCTGACCAGTGCCTAAGACTGAGATAAGCCGACTCCTAAAGCGAAACCAGCGATGCTGTGTCCTTTTAAGGTCGGTTCAGTGCGGCTTTCTTTCCACCCCTGCACGCCTGAAGCTGGCGTGCCGGGGGTCCCAGTTTCTTCGGCGGAAAGTCGCGTCGGGGATTGCGGCTCTGAGATACACCTTCGCTGGTTTCGCTCTAGCCCGTATACTCCGCCACATTATTCCCGACCGGGGCAGAAGACTGTCCCGATTGGTAGGAGTTCCTGCGAACCGTCCAGCCTGCGGGTGCGTAATCCCGGTCGAGCCACCGCGCAATTGCCGTAATCAGAGTCGCGTCATGCACGTGTTTGTTGCATTTCCAATAAACCCTCATTTCACGCGCGCCATTTTCGAATTTCTCAATGCAGTAAGTTGCCATCTCTTTACTCCTAGGAGGATTGCATGATGATGAGCTCTGCCGAGCGCACTACAACAAGGAAATCAGCCCCAAAGGGATGCGCTTTCTGAGCGACATCCTGGCCGTGGCGCGCGAGCGAACACGGCGCAGGATGTCCAAACCCGTCCCTGCTAGTAATAGTGGCTCTTCAAACGGGCCTCGCTGGTCTGGATGACAACCTTGTAGGCGTCTCCCTTCGCAGATAGCCGCCTGATGGCTGAGCGAACAAGTTTTTCACTCACTTCTGTTCCTGAGGCGGGTGCACCCAAAAGCGCTGCTTTCGGCATGGCGCGCAGTCTCGCGGTTTCGAACTTCGCGGCGTCCAGACGGGCCTGAATCTTCCTGATCGCTGCTGAGTAGGCATCGTCCTTTTTCGTCCATTCATCGATATCGAGCTTGCCGTCGGCGAGCTGATCTGTGAGCGCTGCCTGCAGGATCTTCATGTCGATCAGGTTCTTCGCATCGATGAGCGCCTGGCCAAAAGCGGCCTGCTGTTTCACATCGTCAATACTTTGCATGAGACGGTAGTAGATGGCCGTCGTCGTCACTGCCTCGCTTCCGAAAGTCTCGTCGTCCTTGATATTGACCGACGAGGCGTACAGAAACGCAAATACTCCCGGTGACAACCGATTCATCGAGAAGGACAGGCTCGCTGCCGCGTTCGATGACGACTTGGCCGCCTCGGCAACCCTGTTGACCAGGTCGGTGTAGGCTGCAATCGCATCCGGACTTGTTGCCGGCGCTTTAACTGACTTGTCCGTGGCCTTTTCGAGCGCTTTGAGCGCCGATGTTACGACCGCCGCGATTTTGTCCAAGCTGAATTCACTTGTGTATTCGGTCTTGACGTCCGAGTTGTAGGAGATCTCCCTTGCGTCTTTCACCCTGGCGTCGGCCAGGTGTGAATCGATGTTTTTAAAGAAGGCGCTTTTGTTATCCGCCTCCTGTGCCTTGATCATTTCCTGCAGTTTGTTAACTTGTTCCTTAGCCTTCACTGTTTTGTCGGCAACTCGTTCAACCGAAGCGGATCTGCATGCCATACCTGTTCCTCCTGTTGCAGAGCGTTCTACCCATGTAGCCCCACGCACGGTTGCGGGGACAGTTGGACCCGTCAGAACAACGCGAGGCAGTCCATACAAAGGGGATTCGTAACTCACTGCGCCAGCGCTGCTGGCCCATGGCGTCTTCCTGCGGCGCACGATATCGTGCCACCACAAGGACGACCGCCAATGCAGCGATGCCGCCGTGAACGTCTCGTTTGTTCGATGTCGGAAATCAGCCCTGGCCAGAACGGCAGCGGTTTGGGCGAGTGAAGCAGAACTACAAAAGGGGAACAGGAGGAACTATAGCACACAAATTACGAGCTACCAGAGCAATTCAGCGTTTTACATCCTTTTGACAAAGCCGCCATACCTCTTTCCAATAAGTCAAGTAGTTTCAGCAAAACTGGGGTAACTTCCGGACATGAAACAAAGTCACCCCGCCTGAGATATCCCACTAACGTTGTAGTGGAAAGCAACCGCAGCCATCCATGTCGCTTTTGCGCCACCCGGGACCCTAAAGATTCGGCCAGTCCATAAGTCTTTGATTTTGCCTGCGATGAGGCAAATCTTCAGGGCAGATCCCATTCGACTCGAGTGCTGCGCACCCCCCGGCCAGGGCAGGCTCTCGGCTTCGCTTGCCCCATCGCTACGGGATGGGCCCCGCCTCGGGATGACAGAGTCACGGGTTTGGAGTCGTGCTCTCCCACCCTATCGCGCCAGCGACGCGCGATGAGGGTGGGGCACCCAAATGCTTTTCGCTGGCCGAGAAAACAAAACGGGCGTCCTCCGAAGAGGACGCCCGGCGTTAGCCGCACGGGCGGACGCACTGCGCGCCCGGTCCGCGACGACAAACTGAACGTCGCAGGAAAAAGAAAAAGGGCCTTGCCGCGAGGGCAAGGCCCGGTCTCCTGCGGCGCAAGCCGCGATCCGCTGAACGCGGAGTTCAGTACATGTCGCCCATGCCGCCGCCGTGGCCGCCGGGAGCCGGAGCCGCCTTGGGCTCGGGGATTTCCGAGACCATGGCTTCGGTGGTCAGCATGAGGCCGGCAATGGAGGCCGCGTTCTGCAGAGCGGTGCGGGTGACCTTGGTCGGGTCGATGACGCCGGCCTTCACCAGGTCCTCGAAGACGCCGGTCTGCGCGTTGTAGCCGTAGTGCGCATCCTTGCCCTCGAGGATCTTGCCCACAACCACCGCGCCCTCTTCGCCGGCGTTGCCGACGATCTGGCGCAGAGGCTCTTCGAGCGCGCGGCGCACGATGTTCGCGCCGATCTTCTCGTCCCCCTGGAGGGTGCCGATCAGTGCGTCGACGTCTTTCGTGCAGCGGACCAGCGCAACACCGCCGCCGGGAACGATGCCTTCCTCGACTGCGGCGCGCGTGGCGTGCATGGCATCCTCGACGCGAGCCTTCTTCTCCTTCATCTCGGTCTCGGTAGCCGCGCCCACCTTGATGACCGCGACGCCGCCCACGAGCTTCGCCAGGCGCTCCTGGAGCTTCTCGCGGTCGTAGTCGGAGGTGGTCTTCTCGATCTGGTTGCGGATTTCCTTCACGCGGCCTTCGATGGCTTTGGAATCGCCGCGGCCCTCGACGATGGTGGTGTTGTCCTTGTCGATGGTGACGCGCTTGGCCTTGCCGAGGTCCTCGATCTTGATGTTCTCCAGCTTGATGCCGAGGTCTTCGGTGATGGCCTTGCCGCCGGTGAGGATAGCAATGTCGCCCAGCATGGCTTTGCGGCGATCGCCAAAGCCGGGAGCCTTGACGGCCGCGACGTTCAGAGTGCCGCGCAGCTTGTTGACGACCAGCGTGGCCAGCGCCTCGCCGTCCACGTCCTCCGCGACGATGACAAGCGGCTTGCCGTTGCGGGCAACCTGCTCGAGCAGCGGGAGGAGATCCTTCATGGAGCTGATCTTCTTCTCGTAGATGAGGATGTAAGGATCCTCGAGAACGGCTTCCATGCGGTCGGGATCGGTGACGAAGTAGGGCGAGAGATAGCCGCGGTCGAACTGCATGCCCTCGACAACTTCGAGCTGAGTTTCGAGGGTCTTCGACTCCTCGACGGTGATGACGCCGTCCTTGCCGACCTTCTTCATCGCTTCGGCGATGATGTTGCCGATGGTCGCGTCGCCGTTGGCGGAAACCGTGCCGACCTGAGCGATCATGTCGCCGGAGACGGGCTTGGAGAACTTCGAGAGCGCGCCGCCTTTGGGGACCCCCTGGTCGTCGCGCGTGCCGACGATGGCCTCAACGGCCTTGTCGATGCCGCGCTTCAGCGCCATCGGGTTCGCGCCGGCGGCAACGGTCTTGACGCCTTCGCGATAGATGCCCTGAGCAAGGACGGTAGCGGTGGTGGTACCGTCGCCGGCGACGTCGGAAGTCTTGGAGGCGACTTCACGGACCATCTGGGCGCCCATGTTCTCGAGCGCGTCCTTCAGCTCGATCTCCTTGGCGACGGTGACGCCGTCCTTGGTGATGGTGGGGGAGCCGAATTTCTTCTCGATGACGACGTTGCGGCCCTTGGGGCCGAGCGTCACTTTCACCGCATCGGCGAGAGTATTCACGCCGCGCAGGATGGCCTGGCGGGAATCTTCTCCATGCAGAATTTGCTTTGCCATAGTTGCAATCTCCTGATCTTGAGGAGCCGAAGCTCCGATTTTGGAACTCTTCTCAGGGGCTAAAACCCGAGGTTTTTTGGGACCCGCTACGGCACCACTGAAGTCGTGCCCTGATACAAGGCCTGCCCTCGATTCAGGGCCGTGGCGCGCAGCGCGCCCGCCCGTGCGGCGAGCACTATTTCTTCAGAATGCCGAGGACTTCTTCTTCGCGCATGATGAGGAACTCTTCGCCATCGATGCGGATCTCGGTGCCGGAGTACTTGCCGAACAGGATGCGGTCGCCCTTTTTCACGTCGAGGGGGAAGACCTTGCCTTCGTCGTTGGACTTGCCCTTGCCGACGGAGATGACTTCGCCTTCCTGGGGCTTTTCCTTGGCGGTGTCGGGGATGATGATGCCGCCGCGCACGGTCTCGTTCTCCTCGATCCTGCGGACAAGGATGCGATCGTGCAGCGGGGTGAAGGTGGTGGTGGCGGATGCAGTAGCTGCCATTGCAGTGCGTCTCCTTCAGGTTGGTCAGGGACCGCAGGAGCGGCCCGCATGAGTTTGTCCGCAGGGCGAACCGTGCGGAAGGAAGCCGAAACTTGTGCCGAGTCGGGGCGAACCGCCGGGCTGGGCGCGATGGCCGTGGGTCCGGAGCGTCGGCTTGAAGCGGCTGCCGGCGCGTTAGCAGTATCGCCCTTCGATTGCTAATGTACGGGCTGGCGGCTGTGGATGTCAAGAGGCGAAAGGCGAAATATGAGCGGAAGACGCGCAGATATAGTGACCAGGAATGAAGCGGCCAGAGATGAAGCGATTAGGAAATGGTGCGGTCAGGGATGAAACGGCCAGTCAGATCTGGAGCATTTCCCCCTCTCTATGGGTCGATTTTTCAAGGGAGTAGCGGCTCGGACAATTCATCCAGGACCGCTGGCGGGGTG
>JASHRH010000100.1 GCA_030037475.1 Acidobacteriaceae bacterium | reverse complement strand
TTTGAGGAGTATCGGCCAGAGCTGGTGCTGCACGCGGCAGCCCTGAAGCACGTGCCGCTGATGGAGCGAAATCCGCTGGCAGCGATGGAGACGAACGCGCTCGGCACCTGGCGGCTGGCGCAGGCGGCTCAGGCGCATAGAACGCGGACGATGATTCTGGTTTCGACGGATAAGGCGGTGGCGCCGCACAGCATCATGGGCGCGGCAAAACGGGTTGCGGAGCTGGCGATGCTGGATCAGGCGGATCGTGGCATTATGCGTTGCGCGGCTGTACGCCTGACGAACGTAATCGGATCGTCGTGTAGCGTGGGACCCTTGTTTCAGGAGCAAATTGCGCGCGGGGGCCCGGTGACGGTCACGCATCGTGAGGCGAAGCGGTACTTTCTGACGCTGGCGGAAGTGGCTGCGCTGCTGGCGGAGGTGATAAACAACGATGCGGCAGAGGGCATCCTGGTTCCCGACCCGGGCGAGGCGGTGCGCATCGTTGACCTGGCGCGACGCATGATCGAAGCGAGCGGGCGCGCGGCGCCGATTGCGTTTGTCGGATTGCGGCCCGGCGACAAACTGGATGAGTCGCTGATGGGACCGGAGGAGCGCGATGCCGGTCCGGTGACGGCCGGGTTGCGCCGCGCAGAGAGCCCCATGGCACGGGATTTCGAAGCGCGCCTGAGGGAGCTGGAAGCGGCGATTGCGGGGCGCGATTTGTCCGCTGGGTTGCGCGTTGTTCTGGATCTGGTCCCCGATTATCAGCCAAGCGCGGTGCTGCGCCAGTCGCTCGCCGAGATGGCCCGGCCGTGACGAAGCGCCGCATCGCCGTCGTCACCACCTCGCGCGCCGACTACAGCCATCTTTACTGGCCGCTGCGGCTGCTTTCGGAAAATGCGAATGTCGATCTGCGCCTGATCGCGATGGGCTCGCACCTGTCGCCGGAGTTCGGGATGACGGTTCGCGAGATTGAAAAGGACGGCTTCACGCCGGCTACGCGCATCGAGTCACTGCTTAGCTCGGACAGCGACGTGGGCATGGCGAAGAGCATCGGCACCGCTGTGCTTTCGCTGGCCGACGCGCTGGGGGCGATGCGCCCGGATCTGCTGCTGCTGATCGCCGACCGATACGAGATGCTGGCACCCGCCGCGGTGGCACTGTCGCTGCGCATCCCGATGGCGCACATCGAAGGCGGGGAGATCAGCGAGGGCGCGATCGATGACGCGGTGAGGAACGCGCTGACGAAGATGGCGCACATTCACTTCACGTCGACGGAGACGGCCAGGGATCGGGTGATCGCGATGGGCGAAGAGCCATGGCGCGTGCATCGCGCCGGCGCGCCTTCGCTGGACCATCTGCGCCGCAGCCGGCTGTTCGAGCGGCGCGAAGTGGAAGCGCGGTGCGGGCTGGATCTGAGCAGGCCGCCGCTGCTCGTCGCGTGCCATCCCGTGACGCTGGAGCAGGACACAACGGCGGAGGCGGGCGCGTTATTCGAGGCGCTGGAGGAGCTCGCCCGCGAGACGCCGGTTGTCTTTTGCTTTCCCAATGCCGATGCCGGCAGCCGGGCACTCATCGGGCAGACGCGCGATTTTCTGGCGCGGCATCCGGATGGACGACTGTTCGTCAATCTCGATGCCGTGACTTACTGGAGCCTGCTGCGCTGCGTCGAGGTGATGATCGGCAACTCGTCGAGCGGGATTATGGAGACGGCGTCGTTCGCGCTGCCGACGGTGAATGTCGGCATACGGCAGCGGGGCAGGGAGCGAGCCCGTAATGTACTGGACGCGGAGGCAAATCCGGCGAGCATTCTGGCGCGCGTGGCGGAAGCACGCAGCCCCAGGTTCCGCGCCTCGCTCGCCGGCATGAACAATCCGTATGGCGACGGGCATGCCGCGGAGCGCATCGTGGAAGTGCTCACCTCGGTTCCGCTGGGGCCGGCTCTGCTGATCAAACGCGCGATGCCCATCCCCCGGGAGGGCGGCTCATGATCGAGATTCCCCTCTCCGCTCCCGACATCACGGAAGACGATATTGCGGCGGTCACCGCGGTCCTGCGCACGCCGCAGTTGAGCCGAGGGCCGCAGACCGAGCAGTTCGAGTCCGCCATGGCCTCGTACATCGGTGTTCCTCATGCCATCGCGGTCAGTTCCGGAACCGCCGCGCTGCATCTGGCGCTGCTGGGACTGGGGGTTGGGCTGGGGGACGAGGTCATCGTGCCGTCGTTTGCTTTTGTCGCGGTGGCCAGCGCCGTTCGCTATGTGGGAGCGCGCCCGGTGTTTGTGGACATCGGCACGGAGTCGCTGAACCTTTCGCCCAACGCGGTCCAGGCGGCGATCACGCTGCGCACGCGGGCGATCATTGCCGTGCACACCTTCGGGCGGCCGGCGGATGTGCCGGCACTGCTGGACATTGCACAGCGGCACAGCCTGGTGCTGATTGAGGATGCCTGCGAAGCCATCGGTGCGGAGATCGGCGGGCAACGCGTGGGCAGCTTTGGCGATGCCGGGGTGTTCGGCTTCTATCCAAATAAGCAGATCACTGCCGGGGAAGGCGGCATGGTGGTGACGCCGCACGAGGAAGCGGCCAACCGGATGCGCGCATTGCGGAACCACGGCCGGCATGAATCCCATGACTCGGGCGCCGGCGGCGCGCGGCCGGATCACGTGGAACTGGGCTACAACTATCGGCTGACCGAGATGCAGCCGGCTCTGGGGCTGGCGCAGCTCCGGCGTATTGACGAGATACTTGCCAGGCGCGAGGCGATTGCCCGATGCTACGCCGAACTACTGAGCGGCGACAAGAACCTGCAATTGCCTGCGCTTGAGATTCCGGGGCAGCGCCTGAGCTGGTTCGTCTTTGTGGCGCGGCTGATGGAGGCAGACCGCGACCGCGTGATGCAAGCGATGGCCGAGGCCGGGATCGCGACGGGCCGGTACTTCGCACCTATTCATTTGCAGCCCGCGTATACAGCCTGGCGCGATCCAAAGCCGCTGGCCAACACGGAGCTTGCCGCGGCGCGCACACTGGCTTTGCCGTTCTTCAATCGAATCACCGACGACCAGATCCGCCGGGTGTGCTCGACGCTGCAACGGGCACTGCGCGCGGTGGCTCAGCCTGACTGACAGGAATGGGTGATTCGCGGCCGCATGGCCGGATGCTACGATGGGCCATGCCCGCGAGCCGCAAGCCCGCCGTCCGAAAATCGAGGTCTTCGGTTCGATCGCGGCGTTCCGCTCCGCCAGCGGAGCGGGAGCTGGTCATTCTGACGGGGCTCTCCGGGTCCGGCAAAGCTTCAGCGCTCAAGGCCTTTGAAGACCTGGGCTACTACGCAGTCGACAACATGCCGGTTGCGCTGATCCCGCATTTCGCGGAGCTGGTGGAGCATTCGCGGGACATCCGACGCGCCGCGCTGGTGGTGGATGTGCGCGAGGGGCAAAGCCTGGAGCAGTTCCCGGCGCTGCTCGGCAAGATTCGCCGGACGCTGCCCACCACGGTCATCTTTCTGGAGGCCTCGAGGGCTGCGCTGCTGGCGCGCTATTCCGAGACCCGGCGACCGCATCCACTGGGACGAGAGGAGCGGGTCGCCCGCGCGCTGGGAGAAGAACGGCGGCTGCTGGAACCGATCCGCCGCGCCGCCGATATCGTCATCGACACGACAAAATTCAACGTGCACGAGCTGCGCGCCTACATTCAGAGCAAGTTCGTGCGCGAGAGCGACGGCAAGAGCCTGCTCATCTCGTCGGTGAGCTTCGGCTACAAGAAGGGCGTGCCGCTGGATGCCGATCTGGTCTTCGACGTGCGCTTTCTGCCCAATCCGCACTTTGTGCCGGAGTTCCGTAACCTGACCGGACGCGATGCGAAGGTGGAAAACTACATCCTCGGATTTCCGCAGAGCCGGGAATTCCTCGACCGCGTGACGGAGCTGCTGCTGTTTCTGCTGCCGCACTATATCCGCGAGGGAAAAAGCTACCTGACGCTGGCCTTTGGCTGCACGGGCGGGCAGCATCGGTCGGTGATGATCGCGGAGGAAATCGCGCGACGGCTGGCACGGCACGGCTACAGGATCAAGACGGCGCACCGAGATATGCCAAGGTAAGGCAGGTTTCAGGGTACAGGGGCGTGCTGAGAGATGGAAAGCACGTTGCCGCCGGGAGTTTTGTACCGGCTTTTCCTCACCAGCGCTGGTTTTGCCGCTGATCCTCGCCGCAGCGGACGCGACCTAAAATAGAGCCAGACCCATGGCCGAATTTACCCACCTGCATCTGCACACCGACTATTCCCTGCTGGACGGCGCCTGCGACGTGGAGAAGCTCGTCCAGCGCGTTGCCGGAATCGGACAAAAGGCTGTGGCCATCACCGACCACGGCAACATCTACGGCGCGGTGCATTTTTTCGAAGCGGCAAAGAAGCACGGCGTGCAGCCGATCCTGGGCTGCGAGCTCTACATCTGCCAAAAAGAAGATCATCGTGAGGATCCGCAGGGCGACGATTACAACCACCTGCTGGTGCTGGCGGAAAACGAAGAAGGCTACCGGAACCTGGTGCGGATCACGTCGGAGGCTTCGCTGCACGGCTTCTACAAGAAGCCGCGGGTGAGCAAGAAATTTCTGGCCGAGCATGCGCAGGGGCTGATTGGGTTTTCCGGATGCCTGGCGGGCGAACTGTGCGAGAACCTGATGGCCGGGAAGTACGAGGCGGCCAAAGCTACGGCAGGACAGTATCAGGAGATCTTCGGGCGCGGGAATTTTTTTCTTGAGATTCAGGATCAGGGACTGGAGCTGGAAAAGAAGATCCACGCCGATCTTTTTCGGCTGGAAAAAGAGCTGGACATTCCGCTGGTGGCGACGAACGACAGCCATTATCTGTGCGAGGACGATGCGCACGCGCACGAGGTGCTGCTGTGCGTGCAGACGGCCGGGTCCATCAACGATCCGAAGCGCTTCAAGTTCGATTCGGACCAGTTCTATATAAAAACAGCGGCTGAGATGGCGAAGCTGTTCTCGCACGCGCCGGAGGTGGTGAGCCGCACGATGCAGTTCGCGGAGCGCTGCCACTTCAGGCTGAATAAAGTCGATACTCCGTTTCCGGAATTCGCGGTGCCGCCGGGGCACACCATCGACAGCTACTTCGAGGAGATCTGCCGGCAGGGTTTCCGCAAGCGGATGGAGACGTCGATCCGGCATTTGCAGGAGCAGGGGCTGCTGCGTTCGCCGATCTCAGAGTACGAAGCGCGGCTGGAGCGGGAGATCGCCATCATCCGCCAGATGAAGTTTTCCGGGTATTTCCTCATCGTGTGGGACTTCATCAAGTACGCGCGGGACCATGGGATTCCGGTGGGGCCGGGGCGCGGCTCGGCAGCCGGCTCGCTGGCGACCTACTGCATGGAGATCACCGATATCGATCCGCTGCAGAACGCGCTGCTGTTTGAGCGGTTCCTCAATCCCGAGCGGGTTTCCATGCCGGATATCGACATCGATTTCTGCATGAACCGGCGTGGCGAGGTGATCGATTACGTCACGCGCAAGTACGGGCGCGAGCAGGTGGCGCAGATCATCACATTCAACACGATGGCGGCCAAGGCGGCGATCAAGGACGTGGGCCGCGCGCTGGATATGCCGTACGGCGACGTGGATCGCATCGCGAAGCTGGTGCCGGCGACCATCGGGATCACCCTCGACCAGGCGCTGAAGGATTCACCGCAACTACAGGAAGCCTATGAAGGCACGCCGCAGATCCGGGAGCTGATCGACACGGCGAAGAAGCTGGAAGGTCTGGTGCGCGGAGCGGGAGTACACGCGGCCGGCGTGGTAATTGCCCCGCGGCCACTGACGGATCTGGTGCCCGTGAGCCGGAGCAAGAACGACGAAATCGTCACCGCGTGGGACATGAAGGCCATCGAGAAGATGGGCCTGCTGAAGATGGACTTCCTGGGATTGACGACGCTGACGGTGATCGACGACGCGCTGAAGCTGATTGCGCGCAACCGCGACGTGCCGCTCGATATGGATACGGCGCCGCTGGACGACCAGAAGACCTACGAACAGGTTTTTCATCGCGCGCTCACGTCGGGGGTGTTCCAGTTCGAGTCCGGAGGCATGCGGGACGTGCTGCGCCGCTACAAGCCCACGACGGTGGAGGATCTGACCGCCCTGAATGCGCTGTACCGGCCGGGGCCGATCCAGGGCGGCATGATCGACGACTTCATCGAGCG
>JASHRH010000099.1 GCA_030037475.1 Acidobacteriaceae bacterium | reverse complement strand
GGGACGCCGATCATCAATCAGCCGGAGAGCGCGATTCTGGGGGTTGGTGGCCTGTTCAAGGAACCGGCGGTGGTGACCAGCGCCGCGAACGTTCCGCCCACCAGCCCGATGAACGCCGCGTGGCCGGTCGTGCGCTTCCAGAACATGCCCAGCAGGAAGGTCGCGAATAAGGGCGCGTTCACAATGGAAAACACCAGCTGCAGCGTGTCCATGATGTTGTTAAAACCCATCACGACGTAGGCCGTCCCCATGGAAATGAGGATGCCCACAACGGTGGTCCATCGGCCCACCTTCAGATAATGCTCGTCGCTGGCTCCTTTATGGAAGTAGGACTGGTAGAGATCGTACGTCCACACTGTATTGAACGCTGTCACATTGCCGGCCATGCCGGACATGAAGCTGGCGAGCAGCGCCGTGAGGCCGAGGCCGAGAATGCCGGTGGGAAAGTAGTACAGCAGCATGTTGGGGATGGCGAGATCGTAGTCCAGGATCGGCTGGCCGTGCGTATCGAGCATGATCTTGCCCGTCACCGGGTCGACTTTGGGCGGAATCAGGCCGCGTCCCATCTCGGCATCCTTTGAGTGCGCGGCAGAAGCCGACATACCCACCGGCGCCACGCCGGCCATCATGTGCCGGGTCACCATCGGCGTCGCGATAGCGATCAGCCCCGGCAGGATCACCAGAAACGGGAAGAACATCTTTGGGATCGCCGCAATCAGCGGGACGCGCCGCGCGGACTCCTCGGAGTTGGCCGCCATCGCCGTCTGGATCACCAGAAAATCCGTGCACCAGTAGCCGAAGGAGAGCACGAAGCCCAGCCCGGCAACGAGACCAAACCAGTCCACGCCCAGCGGATTGGTGTGCGCGCTGCCCATGCCCTGCCAGGAGTGCAGGTAAGCCGCGGGCAGCCTGTGCCGCAAGCCGTTCCACCCGCCCACGTTCTTCAACCCCACCCACACGAGCGGCAGGAATCCGGCGACAATGAGGAAAAACTGCAGGACCTCGTTGTAGATTGCGCTGGTCAGTCCGCCCAGGAAGATGTAGCACAGCACGATCACCGCCGACAGCAGGATCGCGATGTGGAAGCTCCACTCCACCGGGAGATGGAAGGCCTCGAGCGGCTTGTCGAAAATGTGCAGGGTCTGGATCAGCCGCGCCATCGCGTACATGGAGATACCCGATGAAAAAACGGTCATGCCCGCGAAGGTGCATGCGTTCCAGGCTCGAGTTTTTTCGTCGAAGCGCAGGCGCAGGAATTCCGGCACCGAGCGCGCCTTCGAGCCATAGTAGAAGGGCATCATGAAGACGCCGACGAAGATCATCGCCGGGATCGCACCAATCCAGTAGAAGTGGCTGGTGACGATCCCGTACTT
The DNA here is from genome assembly GCA_030037475.1 of Acidobacteriaceae bacterium. GTDB lineage: Bacteria > Acidobacteriota > Terriglobia > Terriglobales > Acidobacteriaceae > Palsa-343. The sequence goes on along the minus strand of JASHRH010000099.1, from coordinate 6,995 downwards.
CGCGCCGGAAGCGCCCATCCCGATCACTTCCTGCGCGCCCAGGTTCGCGGAAATAAAGGCCAGCCCGCAGATCCATGCGGGCAGGGAACGCCCGGCCAGGAAGAAATCCCTGCTGGTTTTCATGAAGCGCTTCAGGGCAAAGCCGATGCCCAGCACAAACACGAAATACAGCAGCATGATGACCCAGTCGATCGTCGTCAGATGCACGCTCTTGATTCCTTCCCAGGAGGAAACTGCAAGTGGAATTGGTTGGATGCCAATGTACACGGCTGCCTCTTGTCCGTCCAGATCACGGACGAATCGACGCAGGCGCGTTTCCTGCATCTAACCTGTCATCTCGAATGGAACCGGGCCATGCAGAAATCAAACAGGGCAGTCGCCTCCCTTATCCTTTCCGCATCTCTCAGCGCCGCATCTTTGATCGCAGCCTGTGGCAGTTCTCCGATTGCGGGCATATCCGCCAGCAGTGCAGCCGGCAGCAACCCCGCAACGCCTCCCGCTCAGCACCTGGCGATTGCAGATGCCGAAGATAACCGGATTTTGATCTTCAATACGCCCTTCACCACGGACGAGAACGCCTCTGTGGTGCTGGGCCAGCCGGACTTTACGCAGCAACAGCCGAACCAGGGCAGTGGACCCGCGGACAATACTGTGTCCTTCCCACGGGGTCTGGCTATGGACGCAGCCGGCAATCTGTACGTCGCGGACTCGGGAAACTGCCGTGTGTTGCAGTTCCGGCCGCCGTTTACCACGAACATGGATGCCAGCCTTATCCTGGGAGAGTCGCCGCAGGGAGATGAATCGTGCGCCACAGGCCCCGCTTCCGTCGATACACCATCTTCGGTCGTGATCGATGCTCATGGCGATTTGTGGGTGGTGGAAGCGAACCGCGTGGCGGAGTACATGCCGCCGTTCACCAATGACATGAGCCCGTCTGTCGTGCTGGGGCAGACGAGCGCGACCGGTGATCCATGCAACTCAGGAGGCGCAATGAGCACCGGCGGCAATCCTTCGCCCAGCGCTGCAACCCTCTGCAACGCGGTGGGCGCTACTTTCGATTCCAGGGGCGACCTCTGGGTCACGGACGCGCTGAACGGCCGCGTGCTGGAGTACGCACCGCCGTTTGCCACCGGCATGGCCGCCACGCTGGAGTTGGGCGTCACCGGCGCACAGCCGTTCACCTCATTGGGCTGCACCAGCGGGGAAGCCGTGTCTGCGAAGCTCTGCTTCCCGCAGGCGCTGGCGTTCGACTCCAATGGCAATCTGTGGGTGACAACGGCCTTCAGCGGAATCTCGGAGTTCGCCCCGCCCTTCAGCAACGGCATGGCGGCGCAGATGATCATCGCTCAGCCGCCGCCCAGCAACACCGATCCGCCGTCCGCCAGCACAACCATTATTCCGTATGGGATCTTCCAGAGCGGGGACGGCAATCTCCTGGTATCGGACACCGGAGACAACCGTGTGCTCATTTTCGCTCCGCCTTTCGGCCCCGGCATGCAGGCATCCACGGTGATCGGCCAGCCCAACATGACGACAGGCACCGATGTTGCGGGAACTGCCGCGAACAAGCTGTGGTATCCAGTGGGGGTCCTGACGTTCTGACGCCGTGCGGATCAGCTAAAGCGACTGAACCGGAATCATCGTCAGATTGTCCACAAGCCCGACTTCCTTCTGCACGAAGGGCTCCGCGTAGTGCACGCCGGCCAGCGTGCCATAGTGCTGCGCTTCCGCAAACATGCGTTCGCGGATTTCCTGTTCCGGAACAAACAGCCCGCTGCCCGCTGCCTGGTTCGCGTACTGCGAGCGATATGCCATCAGCGCGCGATAACGCTCCTCGATGAAGTCCGTGATGTCCACCACGAAGCTCGGACGCACATCGACATACAGACTGGCGTACACAATCTTGAAGGGACGATATGGGGCAGTGCCGGTGTCGACCTTCGCCAGTCCGGAAAGAAAGCACGCTTCGTATCCCAGCGTCGCCGCGTTGTAGTGATCGGGATGCCGGCCGGCCCAGTAAGGGAGAATCACGACCCGTGGGCGCACGCGGCGCAGCACCGCTGCAATCTTCAGCCGGTTCGCCCAGCTGTTCTCTACCTGGCCATCGGGAATATCCAGCGCCTCACGCCAGCCCACGCCGAGGATGCGGGCCGCTTCCGCGGCTTCCGCAGCGCGTTCCTCCGCGGTACCGCGCGTTCCGGCTTCACCGCGGGTCAGGTCCAGGATGCCGGTGGAAACACCCAGCGACTTCATGCGCAACAGTGTCCCGCCGCAGGTCTGCTCTGCGTCGTCGCGATGCGCGGCGATGGCGAGAACCTCGACAATCGGCGGCTCGGCCATACGAATGTTCGGAAGGCCCGGGGCTCAGGTATCAGTAGATGGTGTTATCGCTGTCGGTGGTGGCGTCCATGTACGCTACGTCGGTCGCGGTGCCTGTCACAGTCACGTTGGAGTTGGCGAGCTGCGACATATCCTGGGTGCTGTAAATGTAAATCTGACCGCCCTCGGCGGTATAGATCTTGTGCAGACCCGTTACGGCTGCGATGCCCGTCGCATCGCCCAGATAGGAATCGATGGTGGCTGCGTTCGTCGAAGTATTGAACATGGTCAGACAGCCGTATTCCACCTGCGTTCCGCTTTGCGCCTGCTGGTAACGCACACCCTGATCACAACTGGCGGAGCCGATCCACAGGGTGTTGTCATCGGCGAAGACCATCCGGTTGTGCGTGCCGTCGCTGATGGAATATGCGCCGGCAATGGTATCCGCGGGAGTGTTCACCACCGTAAGAGTTCCGGCAAAAAGCCCGCTGGAGGACTGGAATTGCTGGCCGGCCACGTACAGCGTGTTGCCGTTGAAGACAGCATCGGTCGCGCCGCCCGGAATCGCGATGTTGTTTTGCGCCACCAGGGCCAGTCCGCTGGCGCCGTAGCCTCCCGGGTTCAAGGACGTGGAGGTGATCGGGATGGTGGTCAGGCTGGCCGTCGTGCCGCCGCACTCCGGTCCGCAGTTCAGCACATACGCGGTGGTCCCGTCGGCGGAAAACACAGCTTTGATCGGGTGATCGAAACCAGCGGAAGATCCGGTGCTGACCGGAAAGATGCACCAGGTGGGCAACTGCTGCGGTTCGCAGTCCTGCGCGCCGTCATAGTTGGGATTGTTAACAGCGGCAGCCTGCTGCGCCGCCGTCAGCTTTACAAAGCTGTAAACCGCGAAACTTGCCGGATTCTCGGCGCGGACGGCGTAACCCGGAGTCTGTGTGGCATTCTCGATGAAGATCAGCGCGACCGTGCCCCCGGGATTCACGGAAATGCCATACGCGTTGGGCAGGTCCAGAGTTTCGGAGATGCCCGTCGTCCGGTCCACCACGCTGACCACGTGATTGATCGGATTGGCGGCGTAGACGTAATTCAGATCGCGGGTCACGAAAATCCCGTTGTACGGGCTGCCTTCGACGCTGCTGGAAAGTCCTCCCGGAATGGCGATGCTGGTGCTCAGCTTCTCTTCTGCGTAGCTCACCAGAGCCAGGCTGCCGTCGTCCTCTCCGTAAATCGCCCCCATCTGCTGCTCAGGCAAATTCTCGATGCTCAGCGGCCCCTTACCGGAATATCCGGCGATCGAGAATTGCCCGCTGGAGGCGTTGTAGGCATGCCGGATGTCATAGTAAGCGTCCACGAAGGGCAACGCGCTGGGGTTCTGCTGCGCAATCAGCACGCGATTCAGCACCCCGCTGGGCGGCAGACTGCGGGCATCGACATAAAATTCCTTGCCGCAGGAGCTCATCACCATGCAAACGACGAGGACCGAACTGAGGACAAAACAGGAATACAGCAGACTTCTCTTCTTCAAAACCTTTAGAACCTCACCGTGCGCAGGCCTGCGGCCATTTTCGTGGGAAAGTCCAAGTATAACAGGGCGACGCGGAGCTTCGAATACCGACAAACGCTGCACAGAGGCCGGCACACAGACTCAGGATTCCGGAGGAGCGCGCGGGGTCCCCTGATACCATGAAGCCAAAGGATCGCTCCGTGGCCAGCCGTCTGGAAGCCGTCTTCGATCGGCGCACCATTCTTTGCGATGGCGCCATGGGCACCTCACTCTACGCCCGCGGCGTCTTCATCAATCGCTGCTACGACGAGCTCAATCTCTCTCAGCCCGATCTGGTGCGCGGGGTTCACGAAGAATATCTCCAGGCCGGCGCGGAAATCGTCGAAACCAACACTTTCGGCGCGAATCCGCTGCGCCTGCAGCGCTACGGGCTGGCAGATCGCGTCGCTGAGATCAATCAGGCCGGTGTGCGGCTGGCGCGCCAGGCCGTGCAGCAATTTGCTGAGAAACAGGCCGGAACCGCGTTTGTGGCAGGGTCCGTCGGCCCTCTGGGCGTTCACCTGGAGCCGCTGGGCCGGACGGGGCTGGATGAGGCTCGCGAGGCCTTCGCCGCGCAGATTCGCGCTCTCGCCGCCGGGGGATCCGGGGTCGGCGCCGACCTGCTCATCATTGAAACCATGCCTGCGCTCAATGAAGCCGAACAGGCCGTGCTGGCCGCGCGCATGGCTGCACCCGATCTTCCCATTGCGGTGATGATTACCGTCGACGAGGACGCTAATTGCCTGGACGGCGCTTCCGCGGAAACGGCGGCGGTCCGCATCGCTTCCTGGGGTGTGGATGCCCTGGGCTGCAACTGCAGTGTCGGTCCGGCCACCGTGCTCACTGCTATCGAGCGCATGGCGGCTGTTACCGACCTGCCGCTGATGGCCATGCCCAATGCCGGCATGCCGCGCTCCGTGGAAGGCCGCAACATCTATCTCTGCTCGCCGGAGTACATGGCCAGCTTCGCGCGCAAGTTCATCAGGGCCGGCGCCCAGTTTGTCGGCGGATGTTGCGGAACCACCCCGCAGCACATCAAGGCGATGAAATCGGCCCTCCGTGCCGTGGGCGCGCAGACGGCCAGCCACGGCGGCGCGAGGAAAGAACCCATTGTGACGGAAACGCCGCCCGCTCCTCTCGAGCAGCGCTCGCGGATCGGGCGGCTCATCGGCAACGGCGAATTCGTCACCATGGTCGAGATCGTTCCGCCCCGCGGCATCGACTGCGCCAAAGAGCTGCACGGCGCGCACGAGCTGGCCTGCGCCGGCGTCCACGCCATCAACGTGCCCGATTCGCCGCGCGCCTCCGCGCGCATGAGCGCGCAGAGCCTCTGCATCCAGATTCAGCAGAAAACCGGCATCGAGACGGTGCTGCACTACACCTGCCGCGATCGCAACGTGCTCAGCATCCAGAGCGATCTGCTCGGCGCCTCGTCCATCGGGATGAAGAACATCCTCTGCCTCACCGGTGACCCGCCCAGGCTCGGCAATTATCCGGACGCGACCGCCGTTTACGATGTGGACGCGATTGGCCTGGTCAACATCGTGCACCGCCTCAACCACGGCCTCGACATTGGCGGCAATCCCATTGGCGCATCCACCGGATTCACGATCGCCGTCGCTGCCAACCCCGGCGTCCCCGACCTCGATCATGAGATTCGCCGCTTCGCCTGGAAGGTGGAAGCTGGCGCCGAGTACGCCATTACCCAGCCAGTCTTCGACCTGCGCATTCTCGAGGCTTTTCTGAAACGCATTGAGGGCTTCCGCATTCCCGTGGTTGCCGGCATCTGGCCGCTCACCAGCCTGCGCAACGCGGAGTTCATGAAGAACGATCTGCGTGTGAGCGTGCCCGACGAGATTCTCGCCCGCATGGCGCGCGCTTCCACGCCGGAGCTGGCACGTGCCGAGGGCATTCGCATCGCCCAGGAGATGCTCGCGGCGGCGAGCGCCATGGTGCAGGGCGTCCAGGTCAGCGCGCCGTTCGGACGTTACAGCGCCGCGGCGGAAGTGCTCGCCGCGGCTTTGCCCGGACGTTTGCACACATCGGGGCAGCCCGCTTCCCCCCATCCCTCCAGGGAGGCCGGCGTTGGCCAGCTTTGAGGAGTCCCTGACAAAGCTGGAGGAGATCGTCGCTCAGCTCGAGCGCGGCGATCTGGCGCTCGAGGAGTCCGTTCGCCTCTTCGAGGAAGGCACCCGCCTGGCCACCGAATGCCGCAAGCAGCTCGAAGACGCCGAAGGCAAGGTGGAGATGCTGGTGAAACAGCGCGACGGTGCCATGAAGCGCGAACCCTTCGCGGAGTAGGAGACTTTAGTCGAGGTCGAGCAGCGCCTGGATTTCGGATATCTCGAAACAAATGTTCCGAACTGGCTCATCGAACAGCCGCGCAGGAGCCAGATGACCGTTCCGATACCTTTGGATCGAAGGACCCTCCGGATCAATGACCCAGATTTGCGGGATTCCCATGGCTTCGTAGTCTTTCAGCTTGCGCATCAGCCGGCTATAGCGATCTTCCGGAGAGAGGATCTCGAACACCGCAACCGGTGGATGCGTGGCAATCGGCTCCACAGGCTGACTGCGGTCGAGGATAGCCACGTCAGGAACCCGGTAGCGAGTCTCCGCTACGCGCACGCGCAGCTCGGGGCGCACGCGGACGTTCCATTCCTTTGCATGCCGGTTAAACCACATCGCGATCGCGTTCTGCCAAGCTGAATGGTCGTTCTGTCCCATAGGTCTTTCTTCGATCTCGCCATCCACGTACTCCGCGTCCGGCTCCCAGTCGGAGCAATGGAGATAGACCTCGAGCGGAACCCGGAGCGACTCGCGGGACTCTTCGTTCGGCAATGATTCGGCTGTCGCCATACATTCCCCTTACGCCTCCAGCATAGCCCTGTCCAGAGCGTCTGGAGTCGGAAATCGCAGTACCCGGTCAGCTGGCCTTACCGCCGGTCGCTGGTCTCCCCGTGCCCCAGCCGCGCCAGCGCCGCGAGTTCTTTCAGATACTGCTTCAGCGGACGCGCCGGCCGTCCCCAGAACACCACCCCCGGCCCCGTCACCTTCTTATGAGTCAGCACGCCGGTCCCCGACCCGAGAATCACCTGCTCGCCCACCGTGGCGTGATCGCCGATCCCCA
>JASHRH010000098.1 GCA_030037475.1 Acidobacteriaceae bacterium | reverse complement strand
GCGGATTGCGGAGCGCAATGTGCTGCGGATATGCCTGACGATCACCACGCCGGATGCAAAGCTGGCGCGGATGCTGGAGCCGCGCGCCCCGCGGCCCGATCTGCGCTTCAGGACCGTGGAGCGGCTGCGGGAGGCGGGGCTGCGGACGGGGATTCTGTGCTCGCCGCTGCTGCCGGGGATTACCGATACACGCGAGGCATTGGAGGCGATGGCGCGACGGGCGCAGCGGGTGGGAGCGAGCTTCTTTGGAGCGCAGCCGCTGTTTCTGAAACCGTGCTCGCGGCCAGTCTTCATGCGGTTCATCCGCGAACACTTTCCTGCGCTGGAAGCACAGTATGAGGCGCGGTATCGGGATCGCGCGTTTGTGTCGAAGGCATATCACGAGCGGGTCAGCGCGCTGGTGCGGGCGGTGGTGCGGAAATATGGCCTGGGCCAGCGCTTCAGCGAGGGCGCCCGCAAAGAGCCGCAGCCTGTCTGGCCGGTGCAGGGAGAATTGTGGAACAGCGGCGCATAGCAGGCAGCAGGAGGAGTTGCGCGGACTCTCTGCTATGATGGCCATAACGAAATCTGTCCCCGATGAATTCCTGGTATACCAATGGGCTGACGTTGAGCGCCTTCCTGATTGCGAAGGCCCGCGCCTGTTGCCGCGGCTGTCGCTAGCTTTCGCGAAGCACACCGAAACCCTCTTTTTTCAATTCAACAATTCTCTGGATGGGATGGATGAGCGGGTATCTCGCCACTCTTGAAGCGGAATCCATTGAAATGATTCGGGAAGCCGTCGCGCAGGCGGAGAAGCCGGTGATGATGTATTCGATCGGCAAGGATTCCTCCGTCATGCTGCACCTCGCGCGCAAGGCCTTCTGGCCGGCGCCGCCGCCGTTCCCGCTGCTGCATGTGGATACCACCTGGAAATTCCGGGAGATGATCGAGTTTCGCGACCGCGTGTCCGCTGAATCCGGGATGAAGTTGCTGGTCCATACGAATCACAGGCGCAAAGCCGAAGGAGTGAATCCGTTCACCTACGATTCGGACACGTACACGGGCCTGATGAAGACCGAGGCGCTGAAGCAGGCGCTGGATGAGGGCGGATTCGATGTGATCATGGGCGGCGCGCGGCGCGACGAAGAAAAATCGCGCGCGAAGGAAAGGGTCTTCTCATTCCGCTCGCCGGGGCATCGCTGGGATCCGAAGCTGCAGCGGCCGGAGCTCTGGAATCTTTACAACACACGCATCCATCCCGGCGAATCGATTCGCGTCTTTCCTCTCTCCAACTGGACCGAAGCGGACATCTGGCAGTACATCGCCGACGAGAATATCGAAATCGTCAGGCTTTATTTCGCCGCGGTGCGCCCGGTGGTGCGGCGCTCGAATCAGTGGATCATGGTGGACGACGAGCGCTTTCCGCTGAATCCTGGCGAGGTGCCGGAAATGCGCATGGTACGCTTCCGCACCCTCGGCTGCTATCCGCTGACGGCGGCCATTGAGAGCACGGCGACGACGATTGCGGAGATTGTGGAGGAGACGCAGACTGCCCGCACCTCCGAACGCCAGGGCCGACTGATCGACCACGACCAGGCCGCTTCCATGGAGAAGAAGAAGCAGGAGGGCTACTTCTGATGCGCGACGTATTGCGGTTTATCACCTGCGGCAGCGTCGACGACGGGAAGTCCACCCTGATCGGGCGGCTGCTGTGGGAATCGAAGCAGGTGTTCGACGATCATCTTTCCGCGCTCGAGCGGGATTCCACCCGCTACGGGACGCAGGGCGACGCGATCGACTTTGCGCTGCTCGTGGACGGCCTGCAGTCCGAACGCGAGCAGAGCATCACCATCGACGTGGCTTACCGCTTTTTCGCGACGCCGCGGCGGCGCTTCATTGTGGCGGACACGCCGGGACACGAGCAGTACACACGCAATATGGCGACGGGCGCTTCGACCTCGGAGCTCGCCGTGCTGGTGGTGAATGCCGCAAAAGGCCTGCTGGTTCAGACGCATCGTCACGCGCGTATTGTGTCGCTGCTGGGCATTCGCCACCTGGTGATAGCCATCAACAAAATGGACCTGGTGGAGTGGGACAAGGAGGTCTTCGAGGCGATTGTCGAGGAGTTCCGGCCGCTGGTCCGGGAACTGGGCTTCCAGTCCTTCCAGCCGATTCCGATTTCCGCGCTGAATGGCGACAACATCACGGAATGGAGCGACGCTGCGCCCTGGTACAAGGGTCCGGCACTGTTGAAGTATCTCGAAGAGGTGGACGCGACCATGGACGTGCCGAATCTGAAGTTCCGCATGCCCGTGCAGCTGGTGAATCGGCCGACGCATGATTTCCGCGGCTACTGTGGACGGATTGCCAGTGGCGAAGTGAAGGTCGGCGATCGCGTGCGTGTGGTTCCGGGAGGGCGCGAATCGAAGATCCGGTCGATTGTCGCCTGGCAGTCGGAGCTGCCGTCTGCGGCAGCGGGAGATTCCGTCACGATCTGCCTGGCCGATGAGGTGGACGTCTCGCGCGGCAACGTTCTGACGTCGTCGTCGGACCCTCTGGATCTGAGCGACCAGTTCGAGGCGCGTGTGATCTGCCTTTCCGGCCATCATCTGGTGGCGGGGCGCTCCTATCTGATGAATCTGCACACCTGCCAGGCAGTGGCGACCATCACCGCCATCAAGTACCGGGTGGATGTCCGGACGGGAAGCCACCTGGCCGCGAAGGTGCTGGAGATGAACGATATCGGCGTCGTGAATCTCTCCACTGATCGCCCCGTTCCCTTTGAGCCTTATGAGCGCTGCCGGCGGCTGGGGAGCTTCATCCTGGTCGATCGCATCTCGAACGAGACGGTCGGCGCCGGCATGATCGACTTCTCGCTGCGGCGCGCCGCGAATATTCACTGGCAGGCCGTCGATATCGATAAACAGGCGCGGGCCAGACAGAAGCTGCAGCAGCCGGTCTGCCTTTGGTTCACCGGGCTGTCGGCCTCGGGCAAGTCCACCATCGCCAACCTGTTGGAGAAACGCCTGTTCGCGACGGGCAGGCACACGTACATGCTCGATGGCGACAATGTCCGTCACGGGCTGAATCGCGATCTGGGATTCACCGAGGCGGATCGGACGGAGAATATCCGGCGCGTCACGGAGGTTGCGAGGCTGCTGGTGGACGCCGGGCTGGTGACGATTGTTTCATTCATCAGTCCGTATCGCGCCGAGAGGGAACTGGCCCGCTCGCGCTTCGAGCCGGGAGAATTCATCGAGGTGTTTGTGGATACCCCGCTGGAAGTCTGCGAGCAGCGCGATCCCAAGGGCCTCTATGCCAAGGCGCGCCGTGGAGAACTGGTGAACTTTACCGGAATCGACAGCGATTATGAGCCGCCCGTCTCGCCGGAGATTCGCCTGGATACCGTCCACGAGTCCGTGGAGCAGTGCGTGGAGCGTATCCTGCACCTGCTGGAGCATGGAGCGCGCCTGCAGGCGAAAGAGCGCTGATG
>JASHRH010000097.1 GCA_030037475.1 Acidobacteriaceae bacterium | reverse complement strand
CGGTCCCCCGTTGATGCAGGAGACGACCGCGCCCTCGTTATAGTCCCCTGTGGAGCTGTAGGCCACCACAGAGGTAAACGAGCCGGTTGCGCCCGTACTGCCGGTGGACCCGGTTGCCCCGGTGAATCCGATTGCGCCCGTGGCCCCTGTGGCTCCGGTGGCGCCGATTAAACCCGTCGCGCCGGTTGCGCCTGTAGGCCCGGTGGCGCCGGTGAGGCCGCCTGAACCGGTTGCGCCGGTTGCTCCTGTGGCGCCGGTCAGGCCGGTGGTGCCGACCGGGCCGGTCGCGCCCACCGCTCCCATCGGTCCCTCAACGCCCTGCGCTCCGGTGGCTCCGGTTGCGCCGGTGGCCCCAGTCGCGCCGGCAGCCCCGGTCGCGCCGGGCACCCCGTTCAGCGAAACCACCGACAGCGTGGGGTTCGCCGTGGTATTGATCGGGTCGTACACGTTGACGCTGCTGTTGATGTTATTGATCAGAGTGATCACGTCGCCGGCATTCAGCACCAGAACGATGGAGTTCACGGCAGGCCCAGGGCCGGCGCTCGTAGCAGTCTGCTGGATGGTGCCATTCACTTCGAGGCTAAGGTTCGCTTCGGTCTCCGTGGTGACAGTCCAGGTGACGGCATAGGTGCCGCTGGCGGGCACGGTCAGTCCGCCCGTCGAAAAGCTGTAGGTAAAGCCGCCCGACTGTGAGAGAAGCACAAGGGATGGGACGCCCCCGGTGGTGTAATTACCAACTGCTTCGAAGATCGATGCGCCGCTGGCGACGGGCACAGTATTGCTTGCATTTACCTCTCCGTAGAGGTACGCGTAGTTCTGCGTGCCGCTGCCGCCCGCCGAGGTGCCCACCCAATAGCTGGGAGCCGAACCCGGCGTCTCCGCGCCTCCGTCGTCCGGCCCGTTGGCCTGGATCGCCAGGTAGGTCGCCCCGCTGGACTGCACCACCGACCCGGCCGGATAGTCCACGCTGGCGCTGTACGTGCCGCCCACGAACGGCCCCGCCGCTCCCGTAGCCCCAGCCGGCCCGGCTGGGCCGGTTGCGCCGATTGGGCCGGTCGGTCCCGCAGTCCCCGTAGCCCCCGCCGCGCCGGTGGCTCCGGTCGCGCCCGCAGCACCGACTGGCCCGGTTGCACCCTGAATGCCCTGCGCGCCCGTAGCGCCATTCGCCCCGGCCGCTCCGATTGGGCCGGTTGCGCCCTGAATGCCCTGCGCGCCCGTAGCGCCGGTTGCGCCCTGCGCGCCGGCCGGACCCGTCAGCCCCTGCGGACCCTGGTTCACCAGGGTGATGGCGAGATGCGCCGGATGGCTGGTTTCGTCATTTTCCTTGCTGTCGAAGAGCACGTTGGCGCTGGAGGCCGTGAGCGCCAGACCGTCATTGCCGGCCGGCGTGGCGATCCAGCTCTGGACCTGAGACGTGACATCGATGGCCACGTACTGGCCCGCGGCGGACACCGTCAGGGAGCCGAGCGGCGAGCCGATGGAAGGCAGCGTGCTGTACGTCACGCTGTCCTCGCTCCAGGCGCCGGTTACCGGGGAAACGCTGACCGCCCCGGCCGCGTTCACGCGGTTCACAAAGAGGATGAGGACGGCGTGCGAGACCTGGGAGGCCGTGGTTCCCGCCGGAAGGCCGGAGAGGTCGAACTGCAGCAGCGACGTGTTGCCGTTGCCCACGTACAGATTGCTGAGCGAGCCGAAATTGATGCCGGGGGCGCTGGAACTGACGGAGGCGTCTCCGGTGAGCACAGCCTGCGCCCGCAGAAGCGGGGAGACGACGGCGGCAATCAGGCAGAAAGCAGCGACACGGACCAGCCGCACCATGGCAGAAGCGCCTCCTTCGGATGGCGAAAACGGATGGCAAAAAACCAGGAGACCTTCCGCTGCCGGCCTGTCAGCAGGCAGCGGATTTCATTTCCCCCTGTCCGTTTGTCTTGAGTCAGTACACCGAGTACACCGAGAGACAACAGAAGCCGGGAAAGCAGAAATCAGGGATGGCGCAACTATAGGGTGGGATCAGAAGGTTGTCAAAAGAAATTTTCTGCCGGGAAGTGGTTACCTTCCCCTGGAAAAGTAACCACCTCCTGGTGGTGGGTCATGTTTGGAAGAAACATCCCTCAGCGGCTGAAGCCGATCTGATTTGCGACCTTTACGGCACGGCTGAAGCCGTGCCCCTTCAAAGCATCGAGTTTTTCCGCAAGCTGTCAAGCCGTGCCCCTTCAAAACAGCCTCAAACTGAACCAGTACCCACCTCTTCCGGTGATTGTGCGCGTGCGGCGATTCCGTTAGACTCAGATATCCCCGCGAAGCGATGAACGCCGTGAAACACCAGCGCAGCTTCTGGACGATTGCGGCCGTGTGTGCGGTCTGCCTGACCTACGCCAATTCGTTCCACAACGGCTTTCATTTCGACGATTACCACACCATCGTCGACAACCCCTCCATTCGCAGCCTGCGGAACGTGCCTCGCTTCTTTACCGACGCCGCCACGTTCAGCGTTCTGCCGGCCAATCGAACCTACCGGCCGATGGTTTCCACCACGCTGGCTTTTGATTACTGGCTGGGACACGGACTGAATCCGCTGTATTTCCACCTGGGAACCTTCCTGTTTTTCCTGTTGCAGATCGTCGCGATGCAGGCGCTCTTCCGAGGCATTTTGGACCGCGTGGCGCCGGGCGAGCCCAATGGCGTAATCGCCGGCCTGGCAGCGCTGTGGTACGGGCTGCATCCGGCCATGGCGGAAACCGTGAACTACGTCATCCAGCGTGGAGACATTTACAGCACGCTGGGGGTGGTCGCGGCGCTGGCGCTGTACGTGCGCGCGCCCCGCCTGCGGCGCACCGGGCTGTATCTGGTTCCATTCGTGCTGGCGATGCTCAGCAAGCCGCCGGCCATCGTTTTCCCGGTGCTGCTGTTCGCGTGGGTGGCGATGTTCGAAGCCGGGGATGGCGCGCGCCTGCGCACCGCGGCGGTTCGAGCGATGCCTGCCGCGCTGGTGGGCGTGGGGCTGATGGTCTTCGAGGCGGCGATGACGCCGAAAACCTTCGTGGCCTCCACGCTGCCGAAATCCGATTACCTGCTCACGCAGCCGTTTGTGCTGCTGCGCGAATTCGGCACTTTCTTTCTGCCGGTTCATCTGAATGCCGACACCGACCTGCAGGCATTTCACTCGCTGAACGCCGAGGCGCTGTGGGGGTTTCTCTTCGTGGCGGCGCTGATCGCACTGACGGCGTTTCTCGCCCGGCGCTCCGTCACGCGGCCCATCGCTTTTGGGCTGCTTTGGTTCCTCGTCGCCTCGCTGCCGACCTCTCTCTATCCGCTGGCCGAGGTCGAGAACGATCACCGCATGTTCATGCCGTTTGTCGGTCTGGCGCTGGCGGTGGTGTGGGCCGGAACCCTGCTGCTGGAGCAGGTGGCCGCGCCGGAGAACCGCGCGCTGCGCCGCTCCGCGGTGGCTGGCTTTCTGGTGCTGCTGGGCGCGTACGCCTGGGGGGCGCACGTGCGCAACCGTGTATGGCGAACGGAAGAGAGCCTGTGGCTGGACGACGTGCAGAAGTGCCCGCACAACGGCCGCGGGCTGATGCAGTACGGCCTGACCCAGATGAACCTGGGCCGGTATCAGGTCGCGCGCGAGTACTTCCTGAGGGCTCTGCGCTACACGCCGAATTACCCCACTCTGGAGATCAATCTGGGCGTGGTAAACCACGTCCTGGGGAATGCCGCAGAGGCGCAGGCGCATTTCCTGAGGGCGATTCAACTGGCGCCCTCCGACGACGAACCGCATTTCTACTATGGGCGCGCGCTGCTTGATGACGGCGATCTGGACGAGGCGGTGCAGCAATTGCGGCTCGCCTGGCGGCTGAACCCGGCTCGGCCGGCGACGCGCAACCTGCTTCTCCGGGCCGATGCCCTCCACGGCGACACCGCAGCCGCGCAGGCCTTGGCGCGGCAGACGCTGGCGCTGGACCCAGGCGATCCGCAGGCGTCCGCCTTTCTGCGCGACCCGAACGCCGGAGCGGAAAGCTACTGGATCAATGCTTCGCTGAAGCGGTACCAGCAGCAGGATTATCCCGGTTGTCTCCGGTTCGCGCAGCGGGCGCTGGCGCTCGATGGCCGTTCGGCCCTGGCGTGGAACAATATCGGCGCGGCCGAGGCGGCGATGGGCGATCTGCCGGCAGCGATCGAGGCGGAGCGCCACGCGCTGCAGTGGCAACCGGGGCTCGCGATCGCGCGCAACAACCTGGCTGACTACGAGCAGCGGCAGGCGCATCCTGCCGCATCGGGCGCAACGCCGGAAGACCTGCTGAACCTTTCGCTGCGCCTGAACCAGGCGGGGCAGTATGCTGCGAGTATCGCCGCAGCGCGCCAGGCGCTGCGCCTGCGGCCGGGCTATGCCGAGGCGTGGAATAACGTCGCAGCCGGCTACGCCGCGATGAAGGAGTGGGACGCAGCCATCGCGGCAGCGCGGCAGGCGATCCGGCTGAAGCCGGATTTTCAACTGGCGAAGAACAACCTGGCGTGGGCCGAGGCGCAGAAGCAGCTGGGCGTACACTGACCGGCAGCAGGGCGCCGGCTTGTTCCGCGGAATTGCTCTTCGGCGCGCAGCCGGCCCATGATTCTCTCTGAGGTACCCTGATTCGTGCAGCCTGATCTCATCCCGGGAGAAGCGGCGGATTCAGCAGAGGCGCCGGCGAAGCGGTGGTCAGGATGGCTGCGCTATGCGGCCATGGCCGCCCTGTCTCTGCTGCTGGCCTGGCCGATTGGCTATCTCGTCGCGCGCCGTGCCGCAGGGTACGATGTCCTGGCCAACGGCCGAACGCAGCCGGTTCCCACCGATTCGATCACCGAACTGGAAGCTGCGGTGCGGGAAAATCCAAGCGAGGCGAACCGCATCCGGCTCTCGTGGGCCTATCTGAGGGATAATCAGGCCGAACGCGCGGTTCCGCTGCTGCTTTCCATTTTGGCGAGCGATAAAAGCAGCGCCGATGCGTGGAACAACCTCTGTGTGGCTCACACGATGGAGATGCGCTACAACCTGGCCGTGGAGGATTGCACGCAGGCTCTGCGCATCGCGCCAACATATCAGCTTGCCAGGAATAACCTGAGCTGGGCTACAGGCGAGCTGCAGAAAAACCAAAATGCGATTTCCGCGCAGGAGCAGGTTGCGCCCTCGGGGCGCGACGCGAAATTTTACCTGGACGAAGGCCTCGGCTTTCTTCACATCGGGAGCTATCACCAGGCAATTCTGGCCTGGCAGCGCGCGCTCCAGCTCGATCCGCGCAATGCGCTCGCCGCCAATAATATTGGCGTCGCCTGTATGTTTCTGAACCAGCCCGCGCAGGCGATGACGTGGTTTCAAAGGGCGATTTCCCTGGATCCCGCCATGCAGCTGGCCAGAAACAACCTGGCGTGGGCAAGAGATGAGCTGACGAAGGCGGCGGCAAGTTCCCGATAATGCCCGACGCGGAGAATCAGGACCGGATTTGCGGCGTCTTCGCGAGGTTTGGCATCGGCTGGCTCCTGGCGATCCAGACCCATCGCGCGAGAACGCCGATCATCAGGAGACAGAGCGCGAGGACCGGCAACACCCGGTCGGCCCAGATCAGCAGCATGGTATGCGCCGTCAGCGGCATGCCCTCCGTAACGAAATAGAGGCTGGGCAGCCAGGCGCACGCGGCCAGGCCGAACATCCACCAGCGCGTGCTCCGATAAAATACATCACGCTCGCCCACGATCAGCAGCATCGCCGCTACCGGGAGCACGCTCGTGTACTGATACTCCCAAACCGTGGAATAGCCGAGGAAAAAGACCAGCGAGGTCGCCATCGAGAGCAGCAGAGCCGCCTGAAGCCGCAGCTGCCTGTCGGCGATGCGCACCACGAAGGGGATCAGCAGCAGCGTCAGGAACAGAGGCAGCCGGCAGAGCCAGCCTGGAGCATTCTTTCCCATCCATGCCTTGAGAAACAGGGGGAGGGAAAAAACGTCCACATGAACCATGGGAGCGCCGGACTGCGCGATCATGTTGAACCAGTGGACGCTGTTATCCCGCATCCAGACGTTCACGACAAAGCCATCTGTGTATAAGTTCATGTGGGCACGCACAAAGGCCGGATGCAGCGCGAGCCAGGCGACCTCTCTCAGTCCGATCGCCTGGGGATTGAGAGCGGGCACGAACTCGAAGATCGCGGATACCACTGCATAGACGAGCAGCGCGCGCACGGCTTGCCGGCGGGTCTCCTTCAACAGCAGGAGCAATGGCATCAGCAGCAGCACGACGGGCTTGCTGAACAGGCTGAGGAGCAAACCGGCGAGAACCAGCGCCTGACCATCCTTGCCATCCGTCAGGCGGTCAATCCCGACAAATACCATGCCCAGCGCCAGGACCGGCAGCGCGTGAACATTCCCGACGAAGAGCATCCAGTAGGTGGGGAAGGCACCCATGACCAAAAGCCAAATCAGCCGCCGGTGGAGAGGATCGGCGCTTTCGCGCGCCAGCAACCACGCACACAGGGCCATGACTCCCACCGCGAACACCGTGTAAACCCAATAACCCGTCATGGGAGCGAAGAGGCTTAACCAGCTTCCCAGCCAGACCGCCACGGCCGGGTGACTGAGGAACCACGTAAAGTGAGGACCGTACGCGGGCGGATCGAAGGTCCCAAACGCGCTGTCTCCCCGGGCCAGATTTAAGAACGCTTTGGGAAGGCTGAAGTAATCGATTCCCTGCACGCTGGCATGTACGCTGTCGTAGAAAAGCCTGTTGAGCAGGCCCAGCTTAAGACTGAGCAACTCGACCGAGATCCATGCGCCGGTTACCCATGGCAGCAACCGGATGGACCAGTTTCTTGCCTCGGTCAATCAGCGCCCTCTCGGCGGAACGACAAAGACCTGTGCGCGGAGAATCGCACCAGCAACGACGCGCAGAAGCGCAGCAGGACCAGATAAATCCGCAGGGAGTCGCGGATGGGACGGAAATGCGAGGAGCGATTGCCGTCGAGATATACCGTTTCGATCGGAATCTCAACGGGCGAATCCGCGCACAGGCACAAATGCATCATCATGCTCATCTCGTATTCGTAGCGCTCGCCGGGCAACGCCAGGAGCGTGGGCAGCAGGGCCGCGGGGAGGCCGCGCAACCCCGTCTGCGTGTCGGAGAGGCTGCACCCGGTAAGAAAGCGGAAAACGTATCGCGTGATGCCATTGCCGAAACGGCTGCGCAGCGGCATCTTGCGCCGCAGATTTCGCGCGCCCAGCACCGCTCGCCGGCCGGACGACGCCAGCGCACGCGCCACCTGCCCAATGTCGGCAACGGTATGCTGCCCGTCGGCATCGGCGGTCACGACGCCCGCGCAGGCGGCGCGCTCTTCCACGACGAACTTCAGCGCCGTCTTTAAAGCCCGGCCCTTGCCCTGGTTGATCGCGTGGCGCAGCACCGTGACGCCTAGGAATTGCGCGCACCGGGCGAAGACCGGCTGCGACGCCGCGCTGCTGCCGTCATCCACCACCACCACGGTTCGGCAACCGCGCTCCACGAGGCCGCGCACGGTCTCCGCCAGCACCGGGGCGGGCTCCCATGCCGGAATGACGACGGCAATGGAGGCGTCAAAGGTTTCCCCGCGCGGGGCAGGAACAGGTTCAGCCGGGACGGGGGCAAAGGAAGCCATAGCGGCAGAGCGGAACGTCGGTCATTCCGATGCTCCGTATCCTTTCAGATCGGGTAGTGTGATTGTGATCGGTTTCATGGCTGATGGCAATCCCCTTTTTGCAGGTCCTTTTCGGGGAGACTCGCTGCGTTTCATCTCATCCGTGGTCGCGCTCCATGAATGAACCTGCGCAGCATCTCGATGGTTGACATTGGTTGGATGTATTGGGATAATTGCCTTCGTTTTCACTGCTTGCTGTTCTGCTTTCCCTTCTTTTCCCCAATCTGCATTGTTGAATTGATTTGCGCTTCGCTGAGATTGCCGCGACGCATCGCTGTGCCGGATCCGGCAGCGACTGGGCAGTAGCGGCATTGGCTCGGTGGGCCGCAAACCGGTGGAATTCAATCCGGAAGAAAGGCTTTCGGCTGCTCGCCAGCCGACTGATTGGGTGAGTTCATGACGGTTTCGGAGACAACCCGCAGACAGTTCCTTAAATCGTCCATCGCCACGGCGGGAGCTGCGGCGCTTCCATTTCGGCTGACCGCTGAACCCCCTCGAAGGAAATATATCCGCCACAATGCCGCGAGCGCGGAAGGTCGGAAAGCTCTCGAAAGTTATGCGAAGGGAATTCGCGCGATGTTGGCGCTGCCTGCGGGCGACCCGCGAAACTGGTTTCGCAATGGATTTATCCATCTGATGGATTGCCCTCACGGCAACTGGTGGTTCTATGTGTGGCACCGGGGATATCTGGGTTATTTCGAGCAAACGATCCGCAAGCTAAGCGGGGACGATACATTTGCGATTCCCTACTGGGACTGGACGGCCTCCAATGAAATCCCCGCGCCGATGTTCGACGGCGTGTTAAATCCAGCCGATTCTGAGCACGCAAAGTATACCCGCAATCTTGCGGTCTTCACGGCGTTCATCCAGCCCACGCTGGCGAAGTACTGGGGTCAATTGAGTCCAGCACAGCAGAAACAGCTGGATGCACGCGGTTACACCGAGTTCCAGAAACTGTGGAACGACGTTACAGGATTTGCTCCGTCGCTGAATCCGCCGGACGGAGTGGGAGTGGCCGGCAATATCGCCTACGCCAATCCCTGTGGATCACGGTATCTGACCCGGGACAATCCAAAACTGGATGAGAAGACAACCTATAACGTGTCGCCGTTCATCGTGTACTCGGGATTGCTGCCGACCGATTTTTACAACCCGGTGAATACCCTGAGCTTTAACAGTTCGAGAACCCCATCGCATAACACGCCACCATCCGGCCCGGACATATTCTCTGTGCTGGAAGGTTTTCCGCACAACAAGGTACATAACTACATCGGCGGGGTGGGCCCGCTTGATCCGGGACCTTATGGGTTCATGACAAACTTCCTGTCACCACTGGATCCGGTCTTTTTCCTGCACCACTCAAACATGGACCGGCTGTGGGACGTATGGACGCGAAAGCAGCAGAGTCTCGGCCTGCCGTATCTTCCCGAGGGACCGGACTGGGAAACATATTCGACCGAGCCGTTCCTCTTCTTCGTGAACTCGGAGGGCGAATACGTGAGCGACGGCCGCGCGGGCGACTATGTCTCTATGGAGCGGTTCGACTACGACTATGAACCAGGATTTGGCGAAAAGATTATCAGGCAGTCGAGCCAGCTACCGCACGAGAAGACATTGACCGCGCCCCTCAAGGGGAAAGTGCTCGGGAACGCCGCCGTCCTGAGCCTTCCGTCCGCTTCGGTGAAGAGTCATTTGGCCAACGAATTCGGTTCGTCGATTGTGGCAGAAGTGACGCTGCCGCGACCGGAGCCGACCTCCTCCGTGCGTGAGTTCGACGTGATTGTCGGCGCGCCTCCCGATGTGAAGCAGGTCAGCGCAGACAGTCCGTACTACGCCGGCACAATCGCGTTCTTCGGCAATATGATGAACATGACGGGAATGGCGCCGGATGCCACCTTCGTTGTGCCGCTGCCCAGGAAGGCCGCACTCTTCCGCGGAATGGAAACGGAAGCGACTGCAAACGTGAGCATCCGCGTCGTGCCCTCACGCGGTCCCGCGGCGGCCGCCCCGAAGCTGAAATCGGCCGTGATACAGGCCTTCTGAGCAGGCGCCATGAATGTATCCGTCATGATGACTGCGATGCTGGCGCTTCTGGCGCCGGCCGCAGCCTCCATGCCGGGGCGGATTGTCACCCTCAGCGTTCCGCACGCTCTCCGGTCCGGCGGGACTGCATGGATTGCGGTGAAGGTCGGCGCCATCGGACACGCCGAGATCGAACTGACCACGGTTGACGGACGTCCGCTCGGGGTCATCTCTCCCTATGGCGTGCGTCCGGGCAGCGAAGCCGGGACGTACACCGTGCCTCTGCCTGCCGATGCCATTGCCCATGGCAAAGTAAGGATCCGGCTGACGCTCGACCAATTCGGCCATGCTGAGCGCGCTCCCACGCTCCAGGAAGTGGAGGATGTGCGGCTGCGCATTGAGCCGGCAAAGCCGTAACAGGCCGACAGGAGGCGAAGCATGAGCAGGAAGGAAGAATCCAATCCGATCACGCTGGGAATTCCGGTCTACGAAGGCGTCGATCTGCTCGACGTGACCGGTCCCTTCGAGATGTTCTCCTGGGCAGCGCAGAGCACGGGATTGAGACCGCTGATTCTCTCCGAAGACGGAGGTCCGGTGGTTTCGGGGAACCACGTCCGATTCCATGCACAGGCGTCATTCGCCGAGAAGCCGGATCTGGATGTGCTGTGGGTCCCCGGAGGTTTGCCTGATGCTCTGAAGACGATCATGTGCGATCCGAATTCCCGGTACCTCGCGTATCTGCGGCAGATCGCTGAAAAAGCGAAGTGGGTGTGCTCCGTTTGCGAAGGCGCATTGCTGCTGGCGCGTGCCGGTCTGCTGAACGGCCACTGCGCCACGACGCACTGGGCATTCGCGGGATGCCTGGAGAAGTTTACGGAAGTGAAAGTCGTCTCCGGCCATCCGCGCTTTGTGGTCTCCGGAAACCGGCTGACGGGTGGAGGGATCTCCTCCGGTCTCGACGAATCGCTGGAACTCCTCAGGCTGCTGTACGGCAAGAAAGTCACCCTGTCGGTGCAGAAGACGACGCAGTACTTTCCCCGGCCGCCAGTGCATGGAAGGATCCCCAGGGAAGTCCCGGACTGCATGATCGACTGGCAGAACTGCGGGTGAGCACCTGCAGGGGCCTGGACGTTTCCCGCGAGAGCCCTGTGCTGCCTGGCGCGGTTCGGAGAGCCGCTGAAGATAATCTACGGTCGGTTGTTTCCTGCGTTGTCCGGATTCAGCAGTCGCCGCAGACCAACTCGGCTGTGCCCCGCCAATCCGACTCCTGCCCCCGCACCAGCTCCTGGATGAGTGGCGGGATGGCTCCCGCTACGGTGGCGTTGTCAAGCATTGGCTCGAGTCGATACTGGGTCAGTTTGAAAGAAACCATCCCTCGGGGGCTGAAGCCCCCTCATTGAGAGCAACTTGCGGCACGGTTCAAGCTGTGCCCCTTCAAAACAGCCTCAAACTGAACCAGTACCATCGAGTCGCGCAAAGGTCTAATACCGGCTGCGGAAATTCGTCTGTTAACCCGCAATTGGCTTTTTCACTTGAATGCGGAAATTGGCGGAGATACGCTGTTCTCACCTCGTCCCGATGAGAGCTGAGGGTGTTCGGCGTCCGCAGGCGATAGCAGGCTCCGATTGAACGGGCTACTGCACGCTGGCCGACGATAGCCCACAGGTCTCCGCGAATGGGAGGAAAGTTCACGCCTGAAGACAAGTGAATTCCAGTGAACCATGGCTGTCAGTGAAGGAATGTGGCAATGCTGTCAGTAGCCTGTGATACCGGTCCGGTGGCTCGTGCAAAGGAAGCAGCTCGCATCCTTCGTACGTCCGACCTCCTGCTCGCGAAAACCTCGGTTGTATCGGCCGCTGCGGATCGCGCTATTCGAAGTGATGCGGTTCATTCGGCACACCAAAGTCTGAAGGAAGGGGCGGCGACACGCGCGAGTGTCCGGTGGCACAGCGGCCGCGCATCCACTGTGCCCGCGCAACCACGATGACGCTTCGAATCAAAGGTCTGTTCGCGCTGGTCGTGGCAGGAGCCATCACCAGCCTGTGGATGGCGCCTCATCATGGAGGCCACCAGTGGTTCCACTTCTTTGTGTATCTGGCGGCTATCCTGCTCAGCTCCGGCATGAAGATCGCCATACCCAACAGGGAAGGGACCATATCGGTCAACCTTCCTTTTATCCTGCTGGGCATTCTCGAGCTTTCCCCGCTCCAGGCGGTGTGTCTTGCGGTTTGCAGTGTCGTCGCGCAGTGCCGCTTCCGGGTCACCAAGGGCTTCACGATCATCCAGATTGTGTTCAACGTGGCCAACGTCACGACAGCCACGGTCCTCGCCTGGTATACGTATGCCGCTGTGATGCGCCTGCATCCGGAAGTCGCCCCGGCGCTGGCGCTGGCCGCGATCGTGTACTACGTCGCCAACGCAGCTCCGTTCGCCTTCATCTTTGGATGGCAATCCAACACCTCGCCACTGAAGACGTGGACTCAGGAGCTTCCCTGGTATCTGCCGTTCTATCTGGTCGCCGCCATGCTCGCGGCATTTGCGAATTTCATCGGCGCGCGCTATGGCTGGCTTACCGAGCTGCTGCTCATTCCGATGGTCTATACGGCGTACCGCGCGTATCGCGCCCAAATCGCCATCATTGCAGACCGTGAGCGCCATTTGGAGGAGACGGAGGCGCTGCTCCAGCGCACCATCGAGAGCCTGTCGATGGCTATCGAAGCCAAGGATCATGGCACCCACAGTCACCTGATGCGCGTCCGGGTTTACGTGTCGGAGCTTGGCCGGATCATGAAGCTTGATCCGGCCCTGGTGCAGGCGCTCTTCACTGCGGCCCTGCTGCACGACATCGGCAAGCTGGCCGTCCCCGAGTACATCATCAACAAGCCCGGCAAGCTCACTCCGGAAGAGTTTCAGAAAATGAAGATCCATACGGTGGTGGGCGCTGACATCCTTGGACGAGTTCAGTTTCCTTATCCGGTGGTGCCGATTGTGCGCTCGCATCATGAGGCCTGGGACGGGAGCGGTTATCCTGACAGCCTGCAGGGCGAAGAGATCCCCATCGGGGCCCGCATCCTGGCGGTGGTGGATTGCTTCGATGCGCTGGCATCCGATCGCCCCTACCGCAAGGCCCTGTCAGCCCGCGAGGCGATGGAGGTCGTGAAGAGCAAGGCCGGCATCCAGTTCGATCCCATGATCGTACAGCTGCTCGAACAGCACTATCCGGAGATGGAAGAACTTGCCCGCCGCCAATACAGCGAAATGGTGCCGCTGAACACCGACATTCTTGTGGAGCGCGGCGCCTCGCCGGCCACAGGTTTCGAAAGCTCCCTTCAGAATCTCGCCGGAGACGGAGCGGCACCTGCAGTGTCCCATCCTGAGAGGCTCGCGCTGCTGGCATCCGCCATTCGCGAAGCAGGCGCTGTCTTCGACGCCACCCGATCGCCGAAAGCTTTGAGAAGCGCCCGTGCTGTGGGTGCGATGATCTTCGCGGCGCTGCGGCCCCTGATTCCCTTTGGCTGCTTCGCTGTCTACCTTGAATCGGACGACCAGCTGGTGTGCGTTTACCGGGACGGTCCTCTCGCTGAAGCATTCTCCGACCACCCCATTCCCATGGGCCAGGGCTTGTCCGGCTGGGTTGTGCAGAATCAGCGTCCGCTGATGAACGGCAACCCGACCGTGGAGCCTTGTTACCGGCCAGAGAGCCAGGCATTGACTGCCCAGTCCTCGGCCCTCGCAATTCCCCTTGTCGCCGAACATGGACGCGCGTTTGGAACCGTGACTCTTTATTCCGCCGGGCAGAATGCGTTCTCCGAAGATCATCTGCGCCTCCTCGAGGCGATGCAGTTCCGTCTGTCGCTCGCCTTGCACAATACCCTGCAGATTCGAATCGCGGAGGAAGGCTCCGGAACCGGGAGTTCCCTGCCCGAAACCAGCCTCGAGTCGTTTCTCCGGCGCCTGCAGGCGGAGGCAACCAGCGCGAAAGCGTCCGGAAGGAATCTGGCCGTTATTCTCTGCGGCATCGACGGCTTGTCCGCATTCGGCGAGCGCTACGGGAGCACAGCGGCGCGTGCGCTCGCAGATTCTATTGCCGAAGTTCTCACCGGATGTTGCGGACCTGCCGTTGTGTCGGCCCGCGTGAACGAAAACAATTTCGCTCTGCTGGTGAACGTCCCTGATCCCGGATCATTAGAGCATTTGCTGAAGTCAATCGCCGAGGTCCTGAGTCACGCGCTGACCACTGTTCCAGGCGCGGCTCTGGCAGTGCTGACCATTGGCGCAGCGCTCTGCCCGCGCGATGGCGACACTGCAGAGCGGCTATGGGATGCTGCCGATCGCGATTGCCATCGTCGGGGTTCCATGACCTTTGGCATTCGAGACGCCAGCATGCTCGAATCCGCCCTGCCGGGTGTCGTTTTGTGAGGGAGCGGATGGCAACCGCGGGCCGATGGCTCGCCCAGACGATTGCTGTGGTTTTGCTGGTGATGGTGGGCACCACCACGCTCCTGCGTTTTGCGCCCGGATACTTCTCCGACGCGCGGGAAATGGATGCCCGGTATGCAGCGGTAACGCGCGCTGAGCTGTCCGCCGAGGCCGCCCGCAGCCACTCGCTCACGCAGATGCTCGGCACCGAGATCGGGGGCTGGATCCATGGCAACTCCGGAGTGTCGCGCCAGTTCGGCGTGCCTGTGTGGGAGCTCATCCAGCCGCGGCTGGCGGTTAGTGGCGCTCTGTTGCTGCGCGGCATCGCGCTTGCGTGGACGCTGGCGCTTTTCGCTTCAATCCTCTCCAGTGCCGGCCGCCGCCCTTCGCTGCTGTGGCAGGTGCCGGCGGCGATCCTGCTGGCCGTCCCGGCCGCCGCGCTGGCGACACTTTGCCTGCTCATCAACAGCGGCGGTCCGGTGCTGGTTCTGGCGTTGCTGCTGGCCGCACGCGATTTCAAATTCCTGCATCGTGCCCTGCACAAAGCCTGGCTCGATCCTCACGTTCTGCATGCTCGCGCACAAGGGGTGCGTACGCGCCATCTGCTGCGTGCCCACATCGTGCCGGCCCTCCTGCCGCAGTTGGGCGCCCTTGCCTCGCTGTCGATCGTCACCGCCCTCAGCGCACTCGTTCCCATCGAAGTGATTTTCAACGTTCCCGGGATTGGCGAACTGGCCTGGAACGCTGCGCTCAATCGCGATCTTCCTGTTCTGCTGGCCGTCACCATGATTCTGGCCCTCGCTGTCGTCTGTTCCGGCGTGGGTTCGCACCGCACCGCCGCATGGAGGGAAGCGTGAGCCTGCGCCGGGGGGCGCTCTGGCTGCTCCCTGGCCTCATTCTGGCGGCTGCCGCCGTGCTGGCGAGGCCAGGCGCCAGCTATGCGTATCAGGATCGAGAAACCGTGCTGGCGGGCTCTTCTCTGCAGCATCCAGCCGGGACCGACGATCTCGGCCGCGATCGCCTGGTGCGCGTCTCCGGAGCGTTGCTGATCAGTCTTACCGGCTCGCTTGTCGCTGCCGCCATTACCACAGCCGCGGCGGCTGGAGTGGGAACTCTGGCAGCTTTCGGACCAGCAGTCGTCGGCTGGAGCGCCATGCTGGTCTGCGACGTCTTCCTCGCGCTGCCCTGGATGTTTTTGCTCATGATGGTGCGAGCGGCCATGCCTCTTACTACCTCGCCGGCACACTCGGCCAGCATCACCTTTCTGGTGCTTGCCGCACTGGGATGGCCGGCGTGCGCGCGCGCGGTGTATCGCGGAGCGGTTGCCCAGCGAACCTCCGGCTGGATGCTGCACGCGCGCTCCACAGGCCTTCGTCGCGCGCAGGTAATCCACCACATCCTTCCCAATCTGCTGCCGCTTCTCATCCCGCAGTTTCTCGTTTCGATTCCGGCCTTCGTGATTGCAGAGGCGAACCTGGGCGCGCTCGGTCTGGGCATCAGCGAACCGCTGCCTTCGTGGGGCGGCATGCTCTTCGAACTGAACAATTCCGCGATGCTCCTCGAGACACGATGGGTCTATTTCCCGCTGGCGCTGCTGATCGTGGTGCTGCTTGCGCTGGAAGGCGCCGCGGCGGAGGCCTGATCTATGCGACCCTCCGGCATCGTCCTTATCGCATCCGCCGGTCTTCTTCTGCTGGCGGCGCGCAGTATCGCTGCGCAGGAGGGACCACGGCTGCCGGGGGAACTGGTCTGGACGATCGGCTACGATCCGAAGACCTTCGATCCCGCAAAGGTGGACGATCAGGAATCGGAGACTGTGCGGTATCTCACCGCGGGCGTGCTGCTCCGCTTCAATCGCCTGACCCAGCAGGTGGAACCGGACCTGGCCCAGAGCTGGACCGTGTCGCCGGATGGGCGGACGGTGCGTTTCACGCTGCGGCCTGGGCTCGAGTTTTCCGACGGCAGCAGCCTCACTGCCCGTGACGTGGTCTGGTCTCTGCGCCGCGTCCTGCTGCCCGCGACCCAGGCGCCGGTCGGCGAAGAATTCCTTGAGCCCGACAAGGTCTCCGTGGAAGCCTTCGACGATCGCACCATTGTTGTCCACCTGCCGGAGCGCGTGATCGGCATCGGCAAAGTCTTCGATGAAATCGCCATTGAACCCGCCGGGCGTCCGTCGGATGGCCGCGTCACATCCGGTCCGTTCTATGTGAGCGGTTATCGCCGCTCCCAAAACATCAGTCTTCGCCGCAACGCCCATTACTTCGACAAAGACGTCGCAGGGCATGCTCTGCCCTATGCCTCCGGTATCCGCCTCGACATCGAAGAGAATACGGAACAGGAGATCCGGCTTTTCCGGCGCGGCGACTACGACCTGATCGACAATCTGCCACCGGATTATTTCGAGTTGCTGAAGCGAACAGAGCCCGCCTCGGTGCGCGACCTGGGACCATCGCTGAACACCGAACAGATGTGGTTCAACCAGTCGCCCGCGTCTCCGCTGCCCGATTGGGAGAAGGCATGGTTCCGGAACCGCGCTTTCCGGGTTGCTGTCTCCCAGGCGATCCATCGCGACGATCTGGCGCGGATTGCTTATGAGGGCCATGCCACTCCGGCCTATTCCTTCATCTCGCCGGCAAACACAGTCTGGTACGACCGCAGCCTCACTGCACCACATACCGATGTGGCAGAAGCACGAGCCGCTCTCCAGGCTGCGGGATTTCGCCGCCAGGGCTCGGTGCTCCTCGGTCCGGACGCGCATCCTGTGCGCTTTTCAATCCTCACCGACACCGACAACGCGGCGCGGCTGAAGATGGCCACGCTGATCCAGCAGGACCTCGCTGCGCTCGGCATGCAGGTCACCGTGGTCACTCTGGACTTTCCGGCACTGATCGATCGGCTCATGCATACGCAGGACTACGAAGCCTGTCTGCTGGGTCTGGAGAACGTCGACCCGGATCCCAACGCGATGATGAACCTCTGGCTCAGCTCCTCGCCCAACCATCAATGGAACCCGTCGGAGAAAACGCCGGCCACACCATGGGAAGCGGAGATTGACCGGCTGATGAAACTACAAGCCAGCACCGGCCTCGATGCGGTGCGCCGGCAGGCTGTGGATCGTGTCCAGCAGATTGTCGCGGACGAACAGCCGTTTATCTATCTCGTCTATCCGAATCTGCTCGTCGCCTATTCGCCGCGACTCGAAGGCGTGCGGCCGGCGGTGCTGGAACCGCACCTCACGTGGAATGCCGACCGCCTCAAACTGCGAGGCCAGGATGAACGGTGAGCCGCTTCTTCGCGTCCGACTCTCCGCGGAGTATTCCGGCAGTGCTGTGCTCCGGGATCTCACTTTCGAACTGCAGCCAGGTGAAGTACTGGGCCTCGTTGGCTCCAGCGGGGCAGGGAAGAGCACCCTTGTCCTTTCTCTGGTTGGCCTGCTCCCCTGGCGCGGCGGCCACGTGAGCGGAGAGGTATTGATGGCGGGACGGAACCTGCTCAGGCTCTCTGAGAAAGAGTTGCGCCAGATCCGCGGGCGATCCGTGGCTCTGGTTCCGCAGAGCCCTATGACCGCTCTCAATGCCGTGCTGAGCCTGCAGAGCCACTTCCGCGAAGCCTGGAGGGCTCACGAGAAGCGCGGGCGCGAATCGATGCTCCAGAGAGTCAGAGAGCTCATGACGGAAGTGCAGCTGCCTGCCGACGATGTCTTTCTCCGCCGTCGTCCCTCGCAGATCAGCGTGGGACAGGCACAGCGTGTGCTGATTGCCCTGGCCCTTCTGCATCGGCCGGCACTCATCATCGCGGATGAACCTACCAGCGCCCTTGATCCCGTTACCCAGGTGCAGATTGTCGATCTGCTCCGCAACCTGAATCGCAGGCACGGGACGAGTCTGCTGTATATTTCCCACGATCTCATCTCCGTCATGCGGCTCTGCGACCGCATCGCGGTCCTCGATCATGGAGCC
>JASHRH010000096.1 GCA_030037475.1 Acidobacteriaceae bacterium | reverse complement strand
CGCCCGGCCACCTTCACGCTCTGATTGCGGTCGCGCACAGTAGACGTCGGCGCGGATCCCGGCGCATCGGGATTCATGCCTCCGGTCCAGATGTGCATCGTATTGTGCGGATTCTGGTCGAGGAAGCCGAAGGCGTCGTCGTAGTAGCTGCCGCCGCCGAAGTCCCGGAAGGTGCGTAGGCTCATGATCTGCGCCATGTCCTCGACGGTGGGGTAGTGGTAATGAATCTTCGTGTTGATGGTCTTGCCCTGGAACTCCGCCGGATAACGCAGCGGGTACCACAGAGGATTCGCCGCCAGCAGAGCGTCGAGGAAACGCTCGCGGTACGCGCCCTTCGTGTACTCAGCACCGATCAGCCTGGTGACCTCAGCGAAGAACCGCGCCTGCGAGGGATACCGCTCACCCACCATCGGCTTCAGCGCATCCGTGGGAATGCCGTGGGCCTTCAGGAACTCGAGTGAGGCCGAGACGAGGAACGCCTGGAGCGCGGGCGGAATGATTTCGCCTTTCTCCGGCTGCGAGGGCCGGTACTGCGGCATCGTCCAGTCCCAGTAAGGCAGCGTTACGCCGGGGCAGAGATCCTGGATGACCTGTTCCAGCTCGTAGAGGTAAATGCGGTGCCAGGGCAGAAAGCGCTCCCACCCGTGCTGGCAGTGATTCTGGTGGATGAGGGCAATGTTGTTGTAACTGCGCGCGTCCTCCGGCCAGTCGTTCAGCTCGTAGAGCCGCGCGAAGGCGTAGCGCAGCTTCTCCACCTGATCGGGCAGCATGCAGTCGATGTTCATGCGCTGGCGCAGCTCGCCGTGCTGATAGCGATACTCGTTGGCCGATCCCTGATACTCGGCAAACGCCTCCACCACGTCGGCCACGGCGGCCGGCTGCACCTCCTGCATCTCGGAGCTTTGAGTCCAGTCGCGGCTGGGCAGGCGATACTCCTGGCTCGGCGGCTCCGCATCGGGCGCCCCGTCAGCGATCCAGTCGCCGATACTTTCAGTCTCCTCAGCGGAGAGCGGCGCATGCCCCCACGGCAACCGGGGGTATTGCGAGCCGTCGAACGGCTGCTCGCCGCGCACGCCCAGCAGCAGCGCGGACGCGGCCGGCTCCGGCGAGCAGCAGCAACTGTGTTTCTGTTTCTGTGCTGCCACCGATACCAGCGGCAGTCCGCCCAGTTTCGTGGTCAGGAACCGCTCGCGCGAAAACGTCCATAGCGGCAACCCGCCATACGCGGTTGGATCGCCACCCGCTGCCTTTTCCAGTAACTGCTGAATCTCCGCCAGGCGAAAGATCGTTGCACCCTGATGGGCCATGGCTTTCCTTCCTCCTCACGCTGCAACGCACACCGCAGCCGAGACGCACGGTTGCGCGATTACAGGTCCGGGGATGGAAGGAACAGCAGGGGGATTAAAACTTCAGTGGCACTGCTTTACTGGGTTGAGCAGGTCAATAATTTATAGCTAGGTGGGAATGTGTTGTCAAGCTTACGTCACCAGTTGGTAGTGGCTCAGTTTGAAGGGTACGGGCTTCAGCCCGTACGTTAAATGCCCCCAATAAAACCGGACTTTAGCCCCTGAGGGATGTTTTTCTTCCAAACTGAGACACCACCTCCACTACCGGGAAGCTGCGCGCTGGTTTCAAGCAGCGGCCGATGAGGACGAGCCGCCAGCCATGTTTGATTTCGGCTGGCAGTACAAACACGGAGAAGGCGTTAAAAAACTTGGACACCGCTGCATATGAACTGCTCCCCTCCGATTAGTCCACAGGCAGTGAGAGTTCTGACCCGCTTGACCCGGGGCGCGTCACTCAACCGCGAGAACTCTCACTTACCCGGACTAAACCGAGGGGAAAGCTCGCCAGTAGTCAGCGGGCGATGGCGGTGTTCCAACGAGTTCCGAGCCAGCGTAAATCCGGCCTGGTGTGCAATGGACAGAGCAAGAAAGGGCGTCCACTCATTCCTTCCTAGGATCAGCCGGCAAAGCGACGAAATTAGTTTTTTGCTGGATGCGGGCGCCAAAAGAAAACTACAAACTCGCTACTCGGCATGGTCAAGCGCATGACGATAGACGATTCAGAAAAGCAGATGACTATCGCTCGATTGTCTGAGCGAGGTATTGACTGGGAGTCATGCCGATGACACGCCGGAACATGGCCGTGAAAGCACCCGGAGTCTCGTAACCGAAATCGCTTGCCAGGATGGTAACCGATTCGCCGTTCGCAAGGCGTGGGATCGCAGCCAGAGCACGAAACTGCTCACGCCACTGACGGAACGACATGCCTGCTTCACGCTCAAAGAGGCGAGCCAGATTTCGCGTTGAGGCGCCAGCAAAAGCTGCCCATTCGTCGATGGTGCGGATATCTCCCGGGTTGGCGACAAAAGCCTCTTCAATGGAGAGGAGGCGCGGATCGCGGAACCGCGGCATGGTCAGTTCCCGCGCCGGCGTCCAGTCAATTTCATCGAGAAGCAGAGTCATCAGCCGGCCCTCGCGACCCTGCTCGTCGTATTCCGGAGGGATTCCGGCTGCGCGCCGCGCAAGCTCTCGCAGCAATGAAGAAGTCGGCAACAGACACGGCGTCCGCGGTGCATTCTCAGGGCACGACCTCGGATGGATGTATACCCTACAGACTTCGGCAACTCCCAGCGTATCGGCCTGATGCTCACAACCAGAAGGGAACCACGCAGCCCGGTGCGGCGGCACAACCCAGGAAGCATGAGGAGTTGTGATCTTTACTGTTCCTGAATTGGCATAAAGCA
The DNA here is from genome assembly GCA_030037475.1 of Acidobacteriaceae bacterium. Classification (GTDB taxonomy): domain Bacteria; phylum Acidobacteriota; class Terriglobia; order Terriglobales; family Acidobacteriaceae; genus Palsa-343. The sequence continues at coordinate 7,134 of JASHRH010000096.1, read as the reverse complement.
GCTCAGCGTGCGGGTGGCAGTGGCGTTCTCCGCTGGTTTTGCCAGGGTAGGAGAGGATTTCAACGCCCATGGCTCTGAAGAGCCGATGAAAATAATCATGCTCGGGGCTGCGTGCCGTCAGATTGTCGTTTTCAGCGTACACAATGGCAGATTTGGCGAAGCGATTCTGAATTTCCTGTCATATTCTTAAATACGACTAAATCGGTCCTGATTTCAAGTGGATTGCGGATTCGGCCCCAAAATTCTCAGATTGATCCCTCGGTCCGCAGGAAGATCAGGACACTGAATACCGAAGTAAACGAGATGAGGCAGGTCCCCGCGATCAACTCCTGGCAGAGCACGCGGAGACCTGCAAACCACAGCCGGGTAGACTGCGGGCTGCCTTCACCATAGGGTCGCCGCCCGCAAAGATTCAATCGCCTTTTGGGCCGAGCGAGTTCGCTCACCTGGATGGCTCCCTGTTTTCTTTGTGAGGCAAGGAAATGATGGATCCAGCTATTCCTTTGTTGCAACGTTTTCCTCTTCGTTCCATATTCCCCATCACCCTGCTGCTCCTCCTGTTTGTCGCAACCGGTCATGCCCAGACACAACGCAGGTATCCGGGTCGCGGCGCGGTTTCGGCGCAGGACCTCTCGAAGCTGACTTCACCGGCTGCGGGTGGCACCACGGCCGCCGATCAGGTTTGCGCCCGATATACGACGGGTTCGACGGTTTCAGACCCTCCCGTCCTCCAGAGCCAGAATGGCGTGCTCGAAGTCACGATGAAATTCCTCACCGTGACTGACTCGCAGGGCCTGCTGCGGTACTGCTACGTGACGAGTGCTGGGCAGGAGGCTCCCACACTAGTTGTCAATCCGGGCGACCAGCTGATCATTCACTTCCAGAACGATCTTTCGGCAGCCACTGCGTCGAGCGGCAGCGACAACATGGCGAGCATGAAGATGTCGCTCGCCAACGACGACGCCTCGACCAGCAATCCCTGCAACGGGACCATGGGGACGAACGTGACCAACATCCACTTTCACGGAACGGACATCGCTCCGGTTTGCGGACAGGATGAGGTCATTCATACCCTGATCCAGCCCGGCCAGAGCTTCGATTACAACGTGACGATTCCCATGACCGAGCCGCCCGGCCTCTACTGGTATCATCCGCATCCCCACGGCATTTCCGAAGGTCAGGTGCAGGGCGGAGCCACGGGCGCGCTGATCGTGGAAGGTATTCAGGACGTCTATCCGTCGCTCGCCGGGATGCCGACCCGGACGTTGGTGATCCGCGACCAGAACCTGCCTACAACGGAAGCGAACGATAACAACATCCCCGCGTGGGATCTCTCGATCAACTACGTCCCGGTTACATACCCCAGCTACACGCCGGCCGTCATTGAGACGCCACCCGGCGAGCAGGAGCTGTGGCGCGTCGCTAACACCGCGGCGGACACGATTCTGAACCTCCAGTACACCGTCAATGGCACGGCCCAGCCGATGCAGGTCTACTCGATCGATGGCTACCCACTCTCCTCGGGCGCACCCAGCACCCAAACGACAATTCAGCTCGGACCTGGGGCGCGCGCCGAGTTTGTCGTGACGACTCCCGATCTCGGAGACACAGCACAGCTAATCACTCAGTACCAGAACACCGGCCCCGACGGTGATTACGATCCAACGCGGCCGATCGCGAATATCGTCAGCCAGAACAACGCGCCGGTGCCGGCGCAGATCCCATCCTCGGTCGAACCGGCCAACAGCACGCTGTTCCATAGCCTGGCCAATCTAACGCCGGTGGCGCACCGTAACCTCTATTTCTCCGAGGTACTCCAGAATCCGGCGAATCCGAACAGTCCCACGACGTTTTACATCACGGAAGAAGGCCAGACACCGGCTGTCTTCACCATGAACCAGCAGCCGAACATCGTGGTTCACGCGGGCACCGTCGAAGACTGGACCATTCAGAATCGAGCGCAGGAGGATCATATCTTTCATATCCATCAACTGCACTTCCAGTTGATGGCCGTCGACGGAGTGCCCGTGAACAATCCGGCCCTGCTCGATACCTACGACATTCCTTACTGGAGCGGGACGGGGCCGTACCACAACATCACGGTCCGCATGGACTTCAGTGATCCGAATATCGTTGGCACTTTCGTCTATCACTGTCACATCCTGGAGCATGAGGATGGCGGCATGATGGGCGAGATTCAGGTGCTGCCTGCCGGCTCCGCCGCGACTGCAACCGTAGCAGCCTCGGCGTCGAGCATTGCGCCGAATCAGAACGTCACCCTGACTGCAAATGTTGCGGATGCGAGCACAGGAGATCCGACTCCCACAGGACTCGTGCAGTTTCAGTTGAATGGAGAGAATGTCGGCAATCCGACGTCCGTCATCGACGGTGTGGCGACGCTGACCACGCAGGTGGACGGTAATGTCGGCAGCAACAACCTTGTCGCGTTCTACGAGGGAGACTCGACGTACACCGAAGTGACTTCACCTTCGATTCCGATCACCGTCTCGCCGTTTGCATTGACCTCTTCGGGCGCAACGGCGGCAGTCGGATCGGCGGCGATTGCCACGGTGAGCGTGAACGCCGCCAGCAACTACACCAACCTCATCAGTCTCACCTGCACTCTGCCCTCAGGTCTCGCGGAGGGCGCATGTTTTGTCAATCCGACATCCATCACCGGGACGGGAACCGTACAGCTTACGGTCAACACGACTCCGTCCCATCCGACCAGCAGCAAAGTCAGCGGCCGGCCCGGATGGCTTGCAGCCGGTGGCGGCGCGTCCTTCGCATGCATCGTTCTTCTCCTCGTTCCCCGGCGCCGATGGCGCAATACAGCCCTGAGCGTTTTGGCGATTCTGGCGATCACCTGCACAGTGCTTGGCTGCGGCAGCTCTGGCAGGACCGATCCGGGCACGGCGAAGGGGACCTACATGGTGGTCGTCAGCGGCAGCGCAGGCAGCGGAACGTCAACCTATCAGACCAGCGTCAACGTTCCCGTCACGATCCAGTAAGGGCATCTGCCCACAGAGAGAAGAGGAGAAAGCATGTCGAGCAGAGCCATTCGTCCACTGGTCCGGGCTACAGGAATCGTTTGCATCGCTGTCAGTCTGTCAGCTTCCGCGTTGTGGGCCAGCGTGAGCGGCAGCATCTCCGGTACGGTAACCGATCCGTCCGGAAGCGTCATTGCCAATGCACATGTCACCGCTCGGGAATCGAACACCGGACTGACTTACGATACCCACACGGACAACAGAGGCTTTTACACTTTCCCGGTTCTTCCTGTCGGACATTATGTGCTCGATGTCGAGGCTCCGGGATTTGAGAGATACGAGCGCAAGGCAATTGTTCTCGACACGAACGCCGCGCTCACCCTCAATGCTTCGCTGCTCGTCGGCAGTATCTCTCAAAATGTGACCGTGAACGACAACACGCTTCACGTCGAGACGACCAGTACTCAATTGGGCCAGGTCATTACCGGCCGTCAGATGACGTCAGTCCCGCTAAACGGACGAAGCTATACGGACCTTCTGGCGCTGCAGCCCGGCGTCGCGCCCGAAACTGCGATCACGGACACTACGGTTCAGGATGTTGGCGCCACGGTTTTTAACCCTTCAGGGACGCTCAACCCCGGCAATCAGTCCGTTAATGGACAGCGGGAGACCGCCAACTATTTTGGCGTGAACGGCAGCGATGTCGAAGAGGATGTAAACGCCGGCACGGCTGTGATCCCGAATCTGGACGCCATTTCGGAGTTCCGCATCATCACCAGCAACTTCGACGCCGAATACGGTGAATACAGCGGCGGCCAGATCAGCGTGGTGACCAAATCGGGCACCAATGCCTTTCACGGCAACGCGTTCGATTTCCTCCGCAACACCGATCTCGACGCGCGCAACTACTTCTCGCCAACTCGCGGCGCGTTCCGACAGAACCAATTCGGCGGAACGTTCGGAGGTCCGATCCGGACGGACAAACTCTTCTTCTTCCTTGACTACCAGGGCACGCGGCAAACGCAGGGAGTGGATACCGGCAACATCGCAGTTCCTTCGAATGCCGATCGAACCGGCAATCTGTCCGACTTCACCACAGGCACCGCCGGCAACCAGCTCAGCGGTCTGGTCAGCGGCCCCTATTTTGCCAACATCCTGACCCAAAAGCTTGGTTATCAGGTAGTGTCGGGCGAGCCTTACTACCTGCCCGGCTGTACCTCTTCCTCGACATGTGTCTTTCCGAATGCGGTGATTCCGCAGTCTGCATGGTCTGTTCCGGCGCAGCGGATGCTCCAGTACATTCCCGCGCCCAATACTGCCTCAGGAAACTTCGCTACCTCCTCCTACAACCAGACGGTGCGCGATGACAAGGCCGGATCGCGTATCGACTGGAATAGCCGCTGGGGATTGATGTCGGGATACTACTTCATCGACGACTTCTACCTCGTCAATCCCTATCCGGTCGCACAGAGCGGCGCCAGCGTCCCTGGTTTCTCCGCGGCAACCAGCGGCCGCGCGCAGATGCTGATGCTTGGCGATACAAAGACCATCGGAGCGACCATGGTCAATGAATTCCACCTGAGCTACATGCGCGACAACACGAACCTCGGCCAGCCTATCGGCGGATGGAACGTGAGCCTCGCGTCGCAGGGCTTCATGAATGCGGATGGAACGGCCAGCATCGTTGCTCTCGATCCCAGGGGCCAGGGCGTCGAGAACCTCAACTTCAACGCCTATTCGACCGGCGCCGCCGCGAATCAGCTCATCCAGGTCAACAACACGTACCAGGCATCGGACACCTTCTCGAAGGTGCTCGGCAATCACACCATGAAATTCGGCACCGAATTCCATGCCGACCAGATCAATGCTGATCCCATCGCCCAGTTCAACGGCAGCTTCGTCTTTTCTGGCCAAGAAACCGGTGTCGATTTCGCCGATTTCCTGATCGGCGTGCCCAGCCAGTACAACCAGAGTCAACTCAATCCCTTTTATGCCCGCAACAAATATGTCGGCGCCTTCGCCCAGGACGGTTGGCATGTGCGGCCGAATCTGACGCTTAACTACGGACTGCGCTGGGACCGCATCGCACCCTGGTCGGAGAAGTACAACCAGATCTCGACCTTCGTTCCCGGCGCGCAGTCGGTCGTCTTCCCGGGCGCTCCTCCTGGCATTCTCTATCCCGGCGATCCCGGCGTTCCCAACACTCTTGCGCCGATCGATGAGCTGGACTTCTCACCCCGTGTCGGCGTTGCCTGGACTCCACAGGGCGAAAATGGCACGGTGTTCGGCCGGATTCTTGGCTCGCCCGGCACAACCAGCGTGCGCGCCAGCTTCGGCAATTTCTATACCTCCATTGATGCGCTCGCCATCAGCGTGCTCGCAGCGAATGCTCCCTACGGGACGACCTACACAAGCCCCGAGCCGCCGCTCTTTGCTACACCGTTCATCGGTGCTGCTGACGGAGCCAGCAACGGCCAGCCCTTCCCGTACACGTTTGCGCCGCTCGATTCCTCGCGCAGTCACCCCGACCCGGACATCAACTGGGCCTCCTATGAGCCGATCAGCGGCATTCCCGGTTACAACGTCCACAACCACACACCCTATACCGAAGAATGGTCGCTCTCAGTCGAGCGCCAGACCGGGCCAAAGACCGTCCTTGACGCGACCTACATCGGATCCTCCACTCATCATGAGCGCGTGCTGATGGCAGAGAACCCAGGGAATCCGGCTCTCTGTCTGAGCCTCAGCCAGCCCAGCGATGTCATGTTCGGGACGCTCACATGCGGACCTTACGGCGAGGACACGGTTTACTATCCGGCTGCGGGCGGCGTAGTCAATGGAACCCGGCAACAACTCGGCCCCAATTTCGGGAGCAACGCGCTTCAGTCGAACATTGGCTTTGCGCGGTACAACGCGCTGGAACTCAGCGCGCGCCACACCGCCGGCCGGCTGGAGTTCGATGCCTCCTATACCTATGGCAAATCGCTTGACGAGTCTTCCAATATCGGCGAGGAGGTCAATCCCTTCAACCCTGCGCTGAGCTATGCCATCTCTTCCTACGACATCAGGCACAACCTGGCCATCAGCTACGATTACCAGCTGCCGTTCGATCGGTTCTTCCATCCCAACCGGCTCAGCAGCGGCTGGTCGCTCTCCGGGATCTCCCACTTCTCGACCGGCTTCCCGGTAACGATGATCAACAACGGCGATAATTCACTGATCGGGACGAATCCGAATGGTGTGAATAACTCAAGCATCGATGAGCCCGACTACGACGGCAGATCCCCTGGCCTCAACAGGAATCTCCGGAGTCCAGGACACAACTATTTCGACACGGCCGATTTCAGCATTAACGCGCTGGGTGATCCCGGCACGTCGAAGCGGCGCTTTTTCTATGGTCCCGGGCAGGACAACTACGATATGGCAATTGCCAAAAAAGTGCCGTTCAGAGATTCGAGGGATCTCCTCTTTCGTGTCGAGGCCTTCAACGTCTTCAACCATGCCCAGTTCTTCGGACCCCAGGCGGTCGATGGAAATATCGGCAGTTCAACCTTTGGCAAGGTCATCAGTGCTGCGCCACCGCGCATTCTGCAGGGCGCGCTCAAATTCAGCTTCTAATCGCAAGTCATCCTGCATGCCGTGAAGCGGGCGAGACAATCTTGCCCGCGCCGAAACTGTGGCGCGCAGGCGGCTCCCCTGGGAGACAATAGATGTGGTAGTACCGATTGAACCATGCAGACGCGACGCGACTTTCTGAAATTCGCTGCCCTGTTGTCGGGGGCGGCCGGAGTGTCGGGTTTCATTCCCGGCTCGATCCAGCGTGCCTATGCGATTGCACCCGAACCCGGATCGACCTGGCTGGATGCCGAGCACATCGTCATTCTGATGCAGGAGAACCGGTCGTTCGACCACGCGCTGGGCATGCTGCGGGGCGTGAGAGGGTTCAACGATCCTCGCGCGATTCGCCTGCCCAACGGCAATTCGGTCTTCGTGCAGACGGACAAGGCAGGCATCTCCTATGCTCCCTGGCGGCTCGATATGCACGACACGCGCATCACCTGGATGGGTTCGATTCCGCATTCGCGTAACAGCCAGGTGGACGCCTGGAACGAGGGTCGGCACAACAACTGGCTCGATGCAAAGC
>JASHRH010000095.1 GCA_030037475.1 Acidobacteriaceae bacterium | reverse complement strand
ATATTCCATAGTTGAAGCCCTTCACGCGGGCGGCAGCGGATATTCGCGGCACTCGATCCTGCCGTCGACGTACTCCACCTCAAGGATCGCGTTGACGATTTCGCCCTGGCCGATGTGTTCGAGCGCCGCCTGAAAAAGCTCACGCTGCCGAGGCGGTGCCACGTTGGGAACGATGATGACGAGGCCTGCATGGAGCGGAGCGCGGTTGTAGAGGGCGAGGAAATCGGACCGGTTGTTGGTCACGAACGTATAGTCCCGTTCCAGAACCGTATCCATCAACTGCCAATCCTTGGTGCTCCCCAGACCTAAATAGGTCACATGATCTGCCGCATGACCGGCGGCGTGAGCCAATTCGACCAGGGAGGTATGCAGGCACTCGTCGATGAGGAATCTTGCCACTTTCAGGCTGCGCGGCGTTGCCGAGAAACACGGGCCGGTTTCCGCTTCGCCCAAGGGCGCTGCGCAGGACGGCCTCGACGTGGAAACGCTGTCACATAGAGTGTAGCGAGTTCCACCTGCTCTCGGCTAAGGGCCGGATAGCCCGCAAGAATCTCCTCGACCGATGTACCCTGGGCAATCATCTCCGCCACCAGTTCAACAGGGATGCGCGTGCCTTTGAAGACCGGCGTACCGCGCATGATCTCGGGATCGGAAACAACCATCCCCTGCACCGTGCGCAGCCGTTTCAGCTCCTGCTCCACTTCACGCCGCGCGCGTTCCACTTCGATCACGAGCGCCGAACCGCCACCGACGGCGATTGAATTGACCTCCGGCTTCTCAACAACGGTCCGCGCCACTTCGCGCCGTTCTGTCAGCGGCAGCAACCGGACACCCTCGGCTTCGAGCCGGAGATAGACGAGCTGTTCCGACGAGAGGAGCCGCTGCGTTTCGCGCCCGCTGCGCATCCTGCGGGGACGGATCAGGCGCACCTCGATGAGTTTCTGCACGGCTTTCAGCGGCAGTTTCGTGACTGCTGATGCCTGCGTCGGAGTATAGGTATTTGCCGTCATGTGATAATTATACCCCGAACGGGGACGATTTATCGTGTAGCCGAGGTGTAGTCAATTTTGTAGCGGTCAAAGCATCCGAGGTCAACGCGGATCAACAGGTCGGAATAGACCGTCCGCAAACGGTTCAATCAAAAACAGTTACACAACAGCACATTTCTACAGCCTTCAATAAATCGTTTTACCTGCTTTGGGAGCAGAGGGTCCTCGGTTCAAATCCGAGCGCCCCGACCATTCCAATCCATCGAACATTCGAGAGAGGCAGACTCGGGACAACAAGATCCATGCAGAGGCGGCGCGGCGGCTGCCGCTGGCGGATAGCGCCATGGAGATCTGTTCGCATGATTTCCATGAGCGATTTCCTCGCATGGAAGAGCTATTCTGTGTGCGTCAGTGCAGCAGCGCGCGGTAACGCCCGGTACCAACCCAGCGCGCTCAGGACCACATCCAATCAGCATCCGGAGATCGCGATGAGTGCTCAGCCTGCTCCCACCCTCAGTGAAGAATTAAGGCTCGGCGACCACGCGGCCTTCTTCTTCAGGGAGAATGCCGAACGGCTGGCATTTGTCATTCCATACATGCTGAATGGCTTGCGGAACAGCGAGCGCTGCGTGTACATCGCTGATGAAAACACCGTGCCTCACATTCTGGCCGAATTTCGGTGGGCCGGCGTCGATGTAGGCCAGGCTACCGGCCGAGGTGCTTTGAGCGTCGTCACCAAACACGATGCCTATTTGCGCCATGGAATCTTCGAGCCTGAGCGCATGATCGCCGATCTGGACCGCGACGTGAGGCTGGCATTGCAAAGCGGCTTCTCCGGACTGCGGGTCACCGGGGAGATGTCCTGGGCTTTGGATTTGCCCTTCGCTCTCAGCCGCCTGTGCGAGTATGAAGGCGAGCTGGGCTGCCACTGGCCCGACAGGCTCGCTGGGCTTTGCCAATATAACGAAACCCGCTTCCCTGCCCATGTGATTGAAAATGTGGCCGCCTCTCACTCCGTTGTGGTCCGAGACGGGAAAATCACCCGCCGTCAACCCCGGCAGCCGGCCGACGTGACGTAGGGCAGGCGCAGACGCAAATCCTGGCGCCGCCCGGCGCCCAGCCGCCTGATCTCGGTTAGCTGCAATCATTGATAATGAGAACGGGTTTGCAGAACGGAGCTGATACTCCGTTCCGTGGCCCGGCGTCCGCTGAAAAACCTTTCGTACCGATATTGTTGTCTGGTACAACAATATCGATAGCTCGGATTCGGGCAAAGCTTCAGGGGCGGATTCATCAGGAGAAGCGATTTATGTTGCCGGAACAATGGGAGACGTTTAAGCGCGCAGCACGCCGCGAAAAGATGGACAGGATTCCGATGGCGCTGATCGTCGACAGCCCATGGATTCCCGGCTACCTGGGCATCAATCACATGGATTACTTCCTCGATCCCGAGCTGTGGTTCCAGTCGAACCTGAAGATCATGCGCGAATTCCCCGACGTGATCTTCATCCCCTCGTGGTGGATGGAATACGGGATGGCGGCCGAACCTTCCGTGCTGGGCGCGAAAATCAAATTCTGGCAGGACAACACCCCCAGCGAATACCACATGCTGTATCACCTCGAGGACATCGACCAGCTCCCCGAGTATGAGGTCGAGGCGGATGCCTTTGCGGCGCTCACGCTGCACCGCATCAAGATGGCGAAGCAGCGGATTCTCGACGCCGGGTACATTCTGCCGATGGTGACTTCGCGCGGACCGCTGTGCACCGCCGGGTTCGTGCGTGGCACAACGAACTTCATGATCGACCTGGTCGAGAACCCTGAAGGCGCGCACAAATTGATCGACCTCTGTACGCGAGTGATCATCGACTGGCTCAAAGCACAGCAGAAGGTCATGGGCGATACCGTCGAGAGCATCTTCATCCTCGATGACATCGTCGGCTTCGTGAACGAGGAGCATTACCTCGAATTCGCGCACCCCTACCTCAAGCGTATTTGCGACGCGTTCCCGAAGGACTGGGTGAAGCTCTACCACAATGACGCTGAGGTGGATGCCTGCCTCGATCATCTGCCGGACACCGGCTTCAACGTGCTGAACTGGGGCAAGCAGCGGCACATCACGGAGGTCAAGCGCCGCGTCGGCGACCGCATGTGCCTGATGGGCAATGTGAATCCCCTGGAAATCGGCGTGCGCGGCACGCCGGAAGAAGTGAAGGACGAAACGCTGGAAGTCCTGGAAGGCTCCGGCGGCGAAGGCATCATTCTCTCCGTTGGCGGCGGCACCAGCCCCGGGATGCCCAGGGAAAACATCCTGGCGATGCTGGAAGCGCTGAATGAATTCAACGCCAAACGCGTGGCCGGCGCGGTTGCAGGAACACGCTGAGGAAGCAGGATCGATGCCCGATTACGCGCTGATGAACCAATATCTGTACGAAGGCAATGCCAACGAGGTGGAGCGCCTCACGAAGGAAGCGCTCGCCGAAGGCCGCACCGTGCAGGAAGTCCTGAACGACGGACTGATCGCAGGCATGAGCGTGGTCGGCGAAGACTTCAAGCACAACGTTCTGTATGTGCCGGAAGTGCTGATTGCCGCGCGCGCGATGAAGGCCGGCATGGCCGTGCTCAAGCCGCTCCTCACCTCCAAGGACAGCGCTACCAGGCCGAAAGGCGTGCTGCTGATGGGCACCGTGCGCGGCGACCTGCACGACATCGGCAAGAACCTAGTGGGCATGATGGCCGAAGGCGCCGGCTTCGAGGTTCACGATATCGGGGTGGACCAGAGCGTCGAGAAGTTCATGGCCGCTGCCGAGCACTGCAAGCCCACTATCATTGGCATGAGCGCCTTGCTGACCACGACCATGATGTATATGAAGACCGTTATCGACGGGTTCAACGCGGCGGGGCTTACGCATATCAAGATGGCGGTGGGCGGCGCACCGATCAGCCAGATGTTCGCCGACGAAATCGGCGCAGACGGATACGGGGCCAACGCTTCCGCAGCCGTGGATTTATTCCTGCGCCTGGCGTCGGAATCACAACCGGCGGCGTAAATATGGCAATCTACAAAGTTCTCTACTGGCAGGAAATCCCCACGCAAATCCGCGCTGAGGATGACGACGGGGATGAAGTCACGGTAGAACTGGATGGCCGATTCCTGCAGCAAATCGACATCCTGGCGGCTAAGCGTGGACTTCAGGCCGCAGACGATTACCTGGCCCAGTGGAAGTGGAGCGAGGAAACCGAGCGGGAGGGCTCTGCGCGCGAGGTCGCTGAGGCCCTGAAGGCGGAACTCGAAGCGAAGGGCTTCTAAGCGCTTTTCTCGCATGGCAGTCACCCTTACCATCAACGGGCAATCCATTCCAGCCATCCCAGGGCTGTCGCTCTTCGATCAGGCGGAATCGCTCGGCATCGATGTACCCACTTCCTGCCGCAAGCAGGGGAAATGCAAAGAGTGCATGGTTGAAGTGGTCGAAGGCAAGGACCTGCTTTCGCCGATGACCGAGCCGGAGCGCCATCTGAAGGGCAACTTTCGCCTCTCCTGTCAGACCACGGTCGCCGGCGCCAGCGGTCATGTGCGTTGCCACACGATGCGGCGCGGACAGATGCGCATTGAACGCCACGCGCTCGGCCTGCCCCTCAGCAATCGATCGATTCGGCTCGATCCGGCGGTCACCCGCAACGGCGACCGCATTCTCATCGACGGCATTGAAGTTGATCGTTGCAGCGGCCCAATTCACGGGATCGCCATGGACCTCGGCACCACGACGGTCGTCCTGCGCCTGCTCGATCTTGAAAACGGTGAGTTGATCGCCGACACCTCGTTCGAGAATCCGCAGCGATTTGGCGGCGCCGAGGTGATGTCGCGCATCGCGTATGATACGGAGCATCCCGGCCGCCTGCTGCTGCGCACACTCGCCGGTTATCTGAGCCACGCGATCGAGAAATTCCCCGTCGATCCGAAGTCGATCTACGAGATGGTCATCGTCGGGAACTCCACCATGCGCGATCTCTTCTTCCGCCAGAGCGTTTACACAATCGGACAGACACCCTACCGCTCGATCACGGAAATCGAAATGGCGGAGGGGAAGCGCACGTCCACCAGCCTGGCGCAGACGGGTCTCCGCAGCCTGTTGCCGATTCATCCCAAAGCTCGGGTCTACGGCGCACCCATCATCAGCGGCCACGTCGGCGCCGACGCGGCCGCCTGCATGCTGGCCATCGATCTCGCCCACGAGGATCGTCTTGTCGCCATCATGGACATCGGGACCAACACCGAGCTGATCGTGGGCAACAAGCACCGGATTCTCGCAGCGTCCTGTCCTGCCGGACCAGCATTCGAGGGCGGCGCGACCGCCTGCGGCATGCCCGCACTGGAAGGCGCGATCGAGGACGTCACGATCCAGGACGATGGCGACTTCCGTCTGCGTGTGATTGGCGACACGAAACCCGAAGGCATCTGCGGGTCAGGCCTCATCGATACGCTCAGCGAGCTGCTTCGCACTGGGCGCATGAACTCTATGGGGCGCTTCGAGGACGATGAACGTCGTGTCACCCTCTGGCGCGGCCCGCAGCCGGACGAAGACATCTTCCTGCTGGAAAGCGATGTGAACGAGCTGGCCCAGGCAAAGGGCGCGAATGTCGCCGGGCTGCACGTCGTCTTCAGTACCTATGGAATCGATTTCAGCGATCTCGATATTTTTTATCTTGCCGGCGGTTTTGGACGCCATCTCAGGGTCGAAGCCTCGAAACGCATCGGTCTCATTCCCGATATCGACTCCGCAAAGATCGTCCAGGCCGGCAACACCGCCATCGAAGGCGCCACCATCGCGCTGCTCTCCCGCACGAAGCGCGAAGAGCTGGAACAGCTGGTGAGGAAGGTTCAGCATTGCCGCCTGGAAACGCACCCGCACTTCTTCGATTACTTCGTCGAAGGTTGCCAGTTCAAACCGGTGGAGGCCATTCCGTGCGCTCGCTGACCGAATCGCTGGAACTGGCCGGAACCCTGGCTGAGGTGAACGTTGTGCCGGAGGAATACGCTCGCCTGCTGGGCTACCCTCGCGGACACGTTCTCGAAGGCCGCGCGCGCGAACTGGCCGGCTGGGCGCGGAACTGGTACGCGGAGCACGGCCGTCCCTGGTTCTACGCGCGCCAAGCAGAGAGCTTCTCGCTCGCCAGCGGCTCGATCGTCATCGATGGAGTTCCGTTTACCAGCCAGCGCCTGCACACCACGCTGCAACAGGCGGAAGCATACAGTGTTGTGCTCGTGGCCGCAGGCGCCGGCCAGGAAGCCGAAGACGAAAGCCGCCGCCTCTGGGAAGATGAGAAGCCGGACGAATATTTTTTCCTGGAAATCTTTGGCTCCGCCGTCGTCGAGTACCTCACCACGACGACCGGAGCGCGCCTCTGCGCATGGGCCGAAGAGCAAGGCATCGCTGTCCTGCCGCATTACAGCCCCGGTTATCCTGACTGGAACGTCGCCGAGCAGCCGCGATTGCTGGAGCTGATGCGGCGCACGCGCGGCACCGCGTTCCCTTCCCCAGTCGAAGTTCTGGATTCCGGGATGCTGCGCCCGAAGAAGACACTGCTGGCGGTCTTCGGCCTGACACGGCACACCGAGCATCTGCGTCCGCTCACCAGTCTGATTCCCTGCGAGAGCTGCTCCTTCGGGCCATGCCAGTACCGCCGCGCGCCGTACCGCCGCGCGCCGCGCGCTTTTGGCGAGCAGATCTCCACGACTCCTGCGGTGCTCGACGCCAACGCTCGTTACAGCGTCAACCGCAAGGCTCTGGCACGATGGGCCGAGGAAAGGTTATCGATACGCGCCGCTGAAGACGGTTCCCTCACCGCCATTTTCCGCTACGAAGGCACCACCTGCACCAACATGGGCCGGCCGCTCGCCTTCAATTACCACGTGAAGCTGGGTTCGCGCGAAGAAGGCTATCCAATTCGCGAGCAGCGGTGCGTTCCTGCTCCTGGCGATACCGGCCACACGTACATGTGCAAATATCTCCTCGATTCAGAAGCGCTCATGGCCGCCATTGACCAGGAGAAACCTCTGCACGGCCAGCGCCTTAACGAAGTACTTGACTGGCATCCGGAGCTGAGCGTCGCGGGATGCTTCTGCGAACCGGCGAGCCGCCAGCGAAAATGGGCGCTTGTGCTCGAAACGCTCCACTATGCTCTGGTACAACAGGAATCAGCACAGGATACCGAAATCGCATGAAACCACTTCTGCAGGACGTGATCCGCGAGCGGCCTCTGCTCGGTGATGGCGCCATGGGCACCCAGCTCATGCTGGCCGGGCTCGAGCAGGGCAACTGCGGCGAAGCCTGGAACCTGACCCACCCGGAGCGCGTGCTGGCCATTCAGCGCCGCTATGCCGAAGCCGGTTCGGACTGCATCATCACCAATACCTTTGGCGGGTCGCGCATCATGCTCAACCGGCACGGCGAGGCTGATCATGTCGCTGCCATCAATAAGGCGAGCGTCGAGATTACCCGCCAGGCCTTCGGCAATCGCGATGGCTACATTCTCGGCGACATCGGTCCCTTCGGCGGACTTCTCGAACCCTTCGGCGAATTCACCGAGTCTCAGGTGGGCAGCGCCTTCGAGGAACAGGCCGCAGCGCTTGTGGAGGGCGGTGCCGATGCCATCATCATCGAGACGCAGACCTCGCTCGAAGAGCTGCTGCTCGGCATCCGCGCCGCGCAAAATGCGGGTGCAAAGTGCATCATCGGCTCCATGGCCTATGACGTGACCCTCGATGGATCGACCTTCCGCACCATGATGGGTGTCGAGCCGGAACGCGCCGCGGAGTTCATGGAAGAGAACGGCGCGCACATCGTCGCTCTTAACTGCGGCACGCGCATGGATATGGAGCGCGCGCGCACCGCGGTAGAGCGCTACAGGACAGTCACCAGCCTGCCCGTGATGGTGCAGCCCAACGCGGGCCAGCCTCGCCTGGAGAATATGAAGGTGGTCTACGATGAGACACCGGAGCAGATGGTGCGGGGCCTGATGCCACTCCTCGAGGCGGGAGCGAACATTGTTGGCGCCTGCTGCGGCAGCACGCCGGAGCATATCCGCGCCTTCCGCGCCGTGATGGACGAATTTCTGGAATCCAGAGGAACTGGAGCACTGCGTGAAAGTCAAACTTTGTGAGGTAAACACGGCGGCAAAAGAGAAACTGCCTCCGCAGTTCGACGACAAATCGGGCATCGGCGTGCACTACATCGACGCTTACATCAAACCGATGAACACCAAGCTGGAAGACGGCACGGCGGTGCGCTGCAAGCGACGCGGCCTGAAGATCACCCTGACCGCGGGCGGGAAAAAAGGCGAGGGCCTGATGCGCCGCCTCGACGTCAGCCGCGATCCGGTCGTCATGCTCGACGCCGCTCTGCAGGAAGCAGCGAAGGCTGCGGGTGTGGAGCTGTCGGTGGAAGACGGAGGCATCTTTCTCTCCATTGCATAAGGGGATTCCGCGCAACGGCACGCAACAAAAGTTGCAGTCCTCTTCCAGCGTGAAAATGCCATAATAATAGCCCACAGCATGCCATTTGCAGGCCTTAAGTGTGCCCCGCCGCGAGGCTGGCTGAACTTTTCCTTATGTCTCTCGAACTGAGCATCGTGATGCCCTGCCTGAATGAGGCCGAGACTCTGGCCGTCTGCATTCGGAAGGCGCAGAACTATCTCGATCGCTCCGGCGTCTGCGGGGAAATCGTGATCGGCGACAACGGATCCACTGACGGTTCGCAGGAAATCGCGGCTGCGCTCGGGGCCCGCGTCATTGCCGTTCCCGTTCGTGGTTACGGCGCTGCCCTTTCAGGCGCGGTTGCCGAGGCGCGGGGGCGTTATTGCATCATGGGCGATTCCGATGACAGTTACGATTTCGAGGACCTGGACGCATTCATCGAAAGGCTGCGTGAAGGCTTTGCGCTGGTCATGGGCAATCGATTTCGTGGCGGCATCCGCAGAGGGGCCATGCCCTGGAAGAATCGCTATATCGGCAATCCCTTTCTCACAAGCATCGGCAAGCTCTTCTTCCGTGCGGGAGCCGGCGATTTTCACTGTGGCCTTCGCGGTTTCTCCCGGGAAGCTTTCCAGCAGATGGACCTGCGCACAACCGGCATGGAATTCGCCTCGGAGATGGTGATCAAGGCCACGCTGCTTAAGCTCCCCATCGCCGAGATCCCCGCCACGCTGGCGGCCGATGGCCGTTCCCGGCGTCCTCACCTGCGTCCCTGGCGCGACGGCTGGCGGCATCTCCGTTTCATGCTTCTCTACAGTCCGCGCTGGCTTTTTCTATATCCCGGAATCCTGCTGATCCTGACGGGGCTGGCCGGATGCGCGTGGCTCCTGCCCGGTCCGCATGTGGTCGACGGCATTGGCTTCGATGTGCACACACTGCTGTATGCTTTCGTCTTCGTGCTCCTGGGTTTTCAGTTCGTCTCTTTCGGAGTGTT
Organism: Acidobacteriaceae bacterium; assembly: GCA_030037475.1. Lineage (GTDB taxonomy): Bacteria > Acidobacteriota > Terriglobia > Terriglobales > Acidobacteriaceae > Palsa-343. Next base: position 39 of record JASHRH010000095.1, on the reverse strand, counting down.
TACCAAGATCTTTGCCATATCCGAAGGATTGTTGCCCGC
>JASHRH010000094.1 GCA_030037475.1 Acidobacteriaceae bacterium | reverse complement strand
AGGCACGCATTATATTGGTACGTTCGTGCCGATACAAATCTAGTCGGGCCAGATGGAGGCTGCTTTCTTTTACAGGCGGCATTGGAAAGGTTGGCATGGCATGTATTGGTACGAGATCGGCAGTCTCTTTCCGAGGATGGCTTTTCCAGGTTGCCCGCAGCGGATCAACTGCGTCTGCTTCTGTCGGACATGAAGGTTCCTTTGGCTATCCCAAACGGACTCTCAGCTCTGCAAAAGATCAGAAAGGAATTGAATTGGACCGATGGACCGCAGGCGTTCGTAAGCGTCCGAAACCAGCTGGTACACCCTCCGAAACTCAACCGAAAGCACATGAAGTTGCCGTCCTTCGAGGCTTATACCTTGGGAAAATGGTATGTGGAGTTGATCTTATTGAGTGCTTGCGGCTATAGCGGAAAATACTCAAACCGAACGAAAATCCGTCGCTGGGTTGGCGAGGTCGAAGACGTGCCGTGGGCGTGAAGCATATTCAAGGTGCTGCTGCGGCGGAGACATTATCCCGATTGGCGTCGGGGTTTGCCCCGCTGAGCGCTGTCTCCTCGTTGTCATCCTACTGCACCGGCAACTGCGCGGTATACCCGTCGCGGGCCACGACCATGTACTTCACCGGCTTGTGCTTCTGGTCCACCATGCGCAGCGGCTGCCCTTCAGCGTCGACCAGCTGGATGCGGATGCGCCGGTAAGTGCCGTCCAGTTTCGTGTCGGTCGGGCGATAGGTGAGCTGGTACTGGTTGCGGATGGACGCGTTGATCTGCTGGAAGATATCAGGAAACTCAGCCTGAAAGCGCGGCTCGAACCACATGCCGCCGGTCATTTTCGCGTAGGTCTGCATCTCGTTGTCGGCCTGGAGATATTTGATGCTGTCGGGAATGCCGCCCATCCCGCCGCCCATAGCGCGCGCGAAACCGCCGGTGCTGATGGTGAAGATGGTGACGTTGGGCGTTTCCCTGATCTTTTGCAGGGTCTTGTCCAGGGTGATCTTTGAGAACGTGTCGATCCCGGAGCCAACCAGGATGACGTACTTGCGCCCGGGCACGCGCGAGAGCCGGTCCAGCGTAGTGTAGAGCGCGTCGAAAACGTTCGTCTCGTCCCAGGTGGGCATCTGCAGCGACTCAACCGCGTTCTCGACAACGGACTTGTTCTGGGTGAAATCGGTCAGGATTTCGGTGTGCATGTCGTAGGTAACGACGGCCACATAGTCCTGCGGCTGGAGCTGCTGCGTGAAGGACCACGCCGCTTGCCACATGTCCTCGATGAAATAGTAGCTGTTTCTGGCGAACTCCAGCAGCAGCACCGCGGTGATAGGCGTTTTGACCTGCTGGAAGCCGATGATCTGCTGCGGCATGCCGTTCTCAAAGACGCGGAAGTTACCTTCCTGCAAATTCGGAATGAACTGATGCGTTTTCTCGGTGAGCACGTCCACATCCACGTTCACCACCGGCACGTTGACGCTCATGGAGAGGTTTCCCAGTCCGGGCGGGTTCTTTACCGTGGGCGGCGGAGGGGGTGGCGGAGGGGGCGCGGTGCGCTTCGGCAGCGCGATGGGTCCGTTGTCGTTGCCGGGACCGCCGGCGGAGGGAGGCGTGGCCGGCTGCTGGTTCTGATTCTGGTTGTTCTGATTCTGCGTCTGGTTCTGCGACTGATTTTGATTCTGCTGCTGATCTGCCTGCTGCGCCCATGACGTTCCTGCCGGAAGCAGCGTCTGAGAAAGAAGCAGAGCAGCAGCGGCAAGAGCAGAAATCGGCAGACGGGGGACCCTCATGAAAAGACACCTCACCGACGATTGTCGAACCGCCTGCGCCTTTGCGGCAAGTTGCGAAGCGGCTTAGTCTATGGACGTGTACAAGCCTCTGAAAGATATCCGATGGGCCGCAGCGCTGGCGCTGGCCGGCGGCGCAGGCCTCTGTGCTCAGAGCGCGCAGCCGGCCGGGTCTGTGAATCTCGCGCATCTGCCGCCGAATCCGCCGGCGGTGACGAAGTTCTTTCCGCTCAGCCAGATTCATCGCGGTCTGCAGGGCGTGGCGTACACGGTCTTTCAGGGCACCAATCCCGAGCCGATGGGCGTGGAGATCCTGGGCGTGCTGCACAATGCCATCGGTCCCCACCAGGACATGATCCTCGCTCGCCTGGAAGGCCCCAAACCGGACTACACCGGGGTGGTGGCGGGCATGAGCGGCAGCCCGGTGTACATCGACGGTGCGCTGGTTGGCGCCATTTCCTACCGGATCGGGATGTTCAGCAAGGAGCCAATCGCCGGCATCACGCCGATCCAGCAGATGCTGGGCGTGGAAAGCCAGCCTGCGGGACCGGTTGAAGAGGTTGCCGAAGCGCCGTCGCTCCTGCCCGCATCGGCCGCCGTTGCCGCGCCTGCTTCCGCTGCGCCGCTGATGCAGCCCATCGAGACGCCGCTGATCTTCAGCGGGTTTAGTCCCCAGGCGCTGCAATTCTGGAAGGAACACGCCCCTGCCGGCCTGATGCCGGTGGAAGGCATTGGCGGTTCGGAAAGCAATGACGTGCAGCCCGGCCCGCTGCGCCCCGGCGACGCGGTCAGCGCCGTGCTGGTGCGCGGCGACCTGGACATCGCCGCCACCTGCACCGTCACCTACGTCGATCCGCACCGGATGCTGGCCTGCGGTCACCCCATCACGCAGTTCGGCCCGGTTTCGATGCCCATGACCAGGGCGGAAGTGGTGGCGACGCTGCCGTCGGAATACGACGCCTTTAAAATCATCAACACCACGCAGACGATCGGCTCGATCACCGAGGACCGGCAGTCGGCGATCATGGGCGTGTTCGGCAAGCCAGCGCGCATGATCCCGGTCACGCTGCACGTGACCAGTGACGGCGTCGCGCCCGGCCAGGAGGCGCAGCACGAGACGCTGCATTTCCAGGTGATCGATCAGCCGCAGATCACACCCATGGCGGTCATGGTGGCCGTATATCAGGGGCTGATGCAGGAGAACGCCTACTCCGCGCTGACCAGCTATCGGCTACAGGGGACGGTGCGGCTGGGCGGCTACCCTTCGGTGAAGCTCGACAGCCTGGTGGCGCCGACGGATGCGCTTCCTGCCAACCTGCTGACCGCGCTGCAACTGGGCATGAGCTTCGACCGGCTCTACACGAATGCCTCGCGGCGCACGCCGATCGAGAGCGTGGATCTGGAAGTGGCGGCGATTCCCCGCCGGCTGACCGCGCAGATTGAGAGCGCGCAGGCGAGCCGCGTGGAAGTCCACGCCGGCGACACGATCACCGTGGACGCGACGCTGCTGCCGTGGCACGGCGAGCCGCGGAACGTCCGCGTGCCCGTCGCGCTGCCGGCAAATCTGCCGCCGGGCCCGGTGCGGCTGCTGGTGAGCGACGGCGCCACGCTTGACCGCCTGATGCAGCCGCCGATGCTCGGAGCGCAGCCGCTGGACATGAGCGCCACCATCGCCCAGCTCAACAGCGCGCACCCGAGCGACCAGCTCTACGTGACGCTGCTGGCGCCGGAGCCGCAGGCGGCTGTGGAGGGGCACACGCTGTCGGCGATCCCGCTGTCGCTGGCGAACGTGCTGCAGCCGCTGGAACAGGACCACAGCCTGGCTCTGAATGGCGAGTCGGCGATGCCCGTGGCTGCCCTGCCCATGAACGCCGTGGTGAGAGGCATGCAGGTGGTGACGCTCGAGGTGGAAGCGCAGTAACGACGCAGCATCGCTGAAGTTCTGCTCTTTCCAGGAATTGTGCGTGATTCTTCCCGTGCCTGTTGCTCTGCTCCCGCGGAATCTCCCTGGCGTAAGATAGGAATTTCGCTGCAATCTTCCGGGCCTGCCTGAGGTGATCGCATGTCCTCCATTCAGGGTTATGGCGTCCATGCCGCCGGAGCCGAGCTGCTGCCGCTTCGCTACGATCCGGGCGACCTGCGCCCGCAGGACGTGGAAGTCCGCATCACCCACTGCGGCGTGTGCCACAGCGATCTGCACCTGATCGACAACGACTGGGGAATGAGCCAGTATCCGTTCATTCCCGGGCACGAGATCGTGGGCGCGGTCACAGAGGTGGGCGAGGCTGTGCGGCATCTCGTCCCCGGCGACCGGGTGGGGATTGGCTGGCAGGCCGACAGTTGCGGGTATTGCGAGTGGTGCCGGAAGGGCGAAGAGAACCTCTGTTCCCAGGCCCAGCCCACCTGCGTGGGGCGCCACGGAGGCTATGCCGAAGCCGTGCGCGTGAATGCCCGCTTTGCCATGAAGCTGCCCGAGGCGCTGGACAGCGAAACCGCCGCGCCGCTGCTCTGCGCGGGAATCACCGTCTACCAGCCGCTGCGGGCCGCCGGGGTGAACCCTTCGTCGCGGGTGGGCGTCATCGGCATCGGCGGGCTCGGCCACCTGGCGCTGCAGTTCGCACGGGCGTTCGGGGCGGAAGTGACGGCGTTTTCCACCTCGCAGGTGAAGGAATCGGAGGCTCTGGAGCTGGGGGCGCATCGCTTCGTCCATTCGCGCGACAGCAAGGCGCTGAAAGCGGTGGAAGGGACGCAGGACCTGATCCTTTCGACGATCAACGCCGCGCAGGAATGGAGCGCGTACGTGGGCGCGCTGCGCCCGCACGGCACGCTTTGCCTGGTGGGCGTTCCGCCCAGGCCGGTTTCGGTCGAGGCGTTCCCGCTGATCGCCGGGGCGCGCTGCGTCTGCGGATCGAATACCGGCAGCCCGGCGCGCATTGCGGAGATGCTGGACGTGGCGGCGCGGCACAACGTGGCGGCGCGGACGGAATCGTTCAGGATGGCCGAAGCGAATCAGGCAATCGGGCGTCTGCGCAAGAACCACATTCACTACCGCGCGGTGCTGGCGAACTGAGGCTCGGCGGAGCCGGCGGACTTCGTTAGCCTGCCAGCCGCCTTTTCCTAACCTGATAGGATCGCACCCTGAAGCTGTAAGCCACTCCGAATGAGACGATGGGGTAGGTGTCCAGGCCGCTGATGTTGCTGTTCCATTTTGCAATCTGCGTGCTCAGGTTAGCCTGGAATTGCTGGGCGATCGGATTGGTCGGCGAGGCGATATTGGCGCAGAATAGCTGGGTCTGATCCGTGCAGGCCCAACCGGAAAGCGCCAGGTTGACCTTCGGCGTTCCGATGAAGGCCACGCCGATCTCAACCGGGAAATCCCAGTGGCCGCTGCGTTTCACAGGATTGCCCCAGCCAGTTGTCAGGACGGCACTCGGCGTGGTGGTGTTCAGAGTCAGGGAACCGGCTCCGGCCAGCGGAGTCGCGCCGGTGGCGGGATTCGTATTGGCCGAGTAATAGGTCTGGTTGTTGATCGTGATGCTTGTTCCCCCAGGAATACTCGCCGTTGCGGTCGCCCCATTCCGGTTGACAAAGAGTGCGCCTCCGCTCAGCCGAAAACCATGATGAAAAGGGTAATAGTCGAGCATGGCGCCGCCTGAATCCAGGTTCAGCGCCGCGCTGAAGGGAATGCCACTGGAGGTCAGAGTGGTCGAATAGCTGAAGACGTTGCCGATGCCGCGCACGTTCAGGTGAGAGTCGAGGTCGGTCGAGACCTGGAAACCGATGCCCAGCGGCGAAACTCCCGCCCCGAACGACATGCGCGAAAACGGGGGAACATCGTCCTGGGGAGCAACCAGCGATCGCATTGGCGGAGGCGGAGGCGGCTGGCTGGTCGAGCTGCTGTCCTGGGCCAGCGCGGTGTATGATGCCAGGCACAGAAGGATACTGAGGGTAAAAAAGCGTCTCACAGGAGCCTCTGATACGGAAGGTCTGGAAAGAAACTACTACGTGCAGCCTGCATCCTCGTTACAACTTCCGTTCGGCCCGGTGCCCATGCAACCGAATTTTCCGGGGGTTAGCTGTTCGGCTGCCTGTAGGGCGTCTGGATCCAGTGCCGCGCCTCGTTCAGCGCGCCGGCGGTATTGTCGTTGGTCTGGAGCGCCTCGCGGTATTCGGTGATGGCCCGGTCGCGCTGGCCGGTGATGTCGAAGATCTTGCCGATGGCGATGTAGCTCCATACCTGCGTCCAGCCCGGTTCGCCGTCGCCGGAGAGCGCGTCGCGATAGGCATTCACGGCGGCCTGGTAGTTGCGCATGGTGAAGAGCAGTTCTCCGATGCGATAGCTGGCCAGCGAGCTGTCCGGATTTGCCTTTTTCGCCAACTGATACTGCTGTAGCGCGCCCGTGGTGTCGCCCTGGCCTGCCAGTTGCTGCCCGCGCAGGATGTAGACACGCACCTGGAGCTCCGGCGTCTGTTTCAGGACCCAGTCGTTGGGATCGAGAACCACTTCGCGCGGAGCACCGAAGGTATCGATGACGTACTGCGAATCGGTCCCCACCACGTCGATGCGCTGGTTGACGGTCTTGCCCTGGGTCTCCACTTCCAGGTCCACCGGCATGTTCAGCAGATCCATGTTGTTCTGCACTTCGCCGATGGTGCGGAAGCCTTTGTCGTTGCCGAGACGGTAGACGGCGTATTTGTCCTGGAACTCCGGCGCGCCGGTGCCGTCGAGCCACTCGGAGAAGAACGGAACCAGATTCAACTGCGATTGCTGCTCGGCAACCTTCTCGAAGTCGCTGCTGCTGATGCCCTTCCCTTTGTATTCGTCGACGGCCGCGCGCAGGATTTTGACGAAGGTGGCGTCGCCGACGATGCCGCGCAGCATGTGGAAGATCATGCCTCCCTTTTCGAGGGTCATGGACTGAAACTGCGGCGACCATGGCTGGAGCGTGCCCACGCTGGAGAGCGGAATGGTGTCATACGCCAGCGCCCCAGCCGAAACGTCCTGGATCGCGGCTTTGAGCGCGCCGGCGCCCTGGTCATCTTCCAGATACATCAGCTCTCCGTAGCGCGATATGCCGTTGGTGATCCACGTATCGTCCAGCGACTGCGGGCTGAGCTCGCTGCCCCACCACTGGTGGGCGATGGTGTTGGCCAGCAGGCGGAACTCGTTTTTCCCGCCGAAGTGCGCGGAGGCGATGGCGGCGATTTCCGGCGCCCAGTAGGCGGGAACCGTGTCGTCGGGCAGCTCCACCACGTTGAGCTGCGTGGACTGGGGAATGCCGAAGGTGCTGGTGAAGTAGGCGAACTCGCGCAGGGCGGTCTGGGCGTAGTCGCCGGCAATGGCTTTGTGGGCGGCGTCGCAGTAGATGTGGATGTTGGGAGCGTCGGCCGGGGTGATCTCCTCGAATTTCCCGGCGATGATGGTGCCGGGGAAGCCGGGCTTGTCCCACTTGAAGTCGTATTCCTTACCGATGCCGGTAACGTCGCAGGGGTTCTGAGGGCCGCATCCAGATGGAGCCGTAACCGCGCCGCTGCCAACCACTGTATATCCGGTGGGCATATGCATCTTGATGTCTGCGGTAAAACGGTCGGTCTGATAGCCGGTCATCGGGAACCAGGCTCCCGCATAAAGCAGGTAGGTAATGGGGTCTCCCACATACGCCAGCTTGAGTCCGGGAACGGGGCCACCGTCGCCTTCAAGAGCGCCTGAATAATGGAAAGTCCAAGTGTAGCTCTGGCCCTCGCTCAGCTGCGCAGCGGGAGTTACCAGGATGGTGGCGTCGGGCCCGCGCTGTCCATTCAGCGTAGCGCCGCCGGCGTCGGTTACAGTATCAACCTTCAGCGCTCCATGAAGCTGGAACTCCACTACCGGCGCAGCCTGAAGAGCCTTAAAGGTTACGTTGGCGACGGCGGCCAGAGTATGGTCAGCAGGGTTGAGAGTCGCGTCGATTTGGTATCCGGTAATGTCGATGGCCGGTGCCTGCTGTGCGCGCGCCATACCAGTCGCAGCAAGCAGGGCAAGCAGAATGGCGGCGATACTGGAAATCTGGCATAGTCCAGAGCGGGTTTTGGTCATATCGTTCAACGGGTCTCTTGCTTTCCGAGCATTCCTGCGGCGACTCGCGCTACGCGGCCAATAGCGGATTCGCCGGAGCCGTCCTTAGCCAAGAGCATATCCGATATTCCGCGAAGGTCGGACTGCATCGTGGCGCGGGCCGTTTCGTTGTCCAGCAAAGGTTGCAAGTGTGAGACGAGGTTCGCCGCAGTAAAGTCGCCCTGGATCAGTTCAGGAATCGCGCGTTTCCCTGCAATCAGATTGACCATGGCAACATGAGGCACATCGACGACTTTCTTTGCAACCGCATAGCTTATAGGAGAGACGCGGTACACCACCACAAACGGGTTCCCGATTAATGCAGCCTCAACGGTCGCAGTGCCGCTGGCCACCACGCTGGCGCGGGCATGGTGCAGCGTGGCGCGCGCGTCATGGGTCAGGGTGATTCGCGGACTTCGCGGTAGCATTGCTTGAACTTCGCTTCTGTGCCTCTCCGTAAGCGTGGGAGCCAGCGGGAGCAGGAACTCAAAGCGATTCGTGTCCTCGAGAGCTTGGGCTGCTTTCACCATTTCGGGCAAATTTGAACGAATTTCTTTCGCGCGGCTTCCGGGTAAAAGGCCGATCCATTGTTTGGACGGGTCGAGATGGTTTTCGCGAGCGAAGTCCTCGCGACTGGCTCCAGGAAGCGGCAGATCGGCCAGCGGATGCCCGACAAACGTGGCCTGCACGCCGTGTTGCCGGTAGAACTGCTCTTCGAACGGAAAGATCACCAGCATCCGGTCCACATAGCGTTGCACGTCGCGAATGCGGTACTTTTTCCAGGCCCAGAGTTGCGGTGAGACGAAATAGAGCACTGGCACGCCGGCGCGCCTGAGGTGCCGGGCGAGCGAGAGGTTTACATCCGGAAAGTCGATCAGGATGGCGAGATCGGGATGTTCGCTCCGGATGGAGGCCTTGAGCCTGCGGTACTCCCTGTAAATCCGGGGCATGTGCAGCAGCACCTCGGTGATCCCCATCACGGCGACGTCTTCGGCTCGAACGACCCTGCGAAAGCCAAGTGCCTCCATCCGCTGCCCGCCCAGGCCGAAGAACTCAGCATGAGGCACGAACCGCCGGATAGCGGGAATCAGCGCTGCGCCATAGTGCTCGCCGCTGGCCTCCCCCGCGGAGAGAAAGATTTTTGGGTGTTCCATCAAGCCTTGATCTTAGAGCAAAATCACGATTCCAGCGCCCTGAAATGCCATCATTGCTTCCATGTGCAGCGTGTTGATTTCTTAAGAGAATCAACACCTTGGAAATGCGGCTTTACGCATGGCTATGGTGATTTTGCTTTAGTCGGTTCCGACGGCCAGCGTCGGAGCAAGGCTGGAGCCGGCATCGCTGGTTTCCTGGTCCTTGTACTGAAGCTGGTACAGCTTCCAATAAATGCCGCGCTGGGCGAGAAGCTGCTGGTGGCTGCCCATCTCGCGAAGCTGGCCCTTGTGCATTACGAGGATGGTGTCCGCGCGCTGCACCGTGGACAGGCGGTGCGCGATGATGACCGAGGT
>JASHRH010000093.1 GCA_030037475.1 Acidobacteriaceae bacterium | reverse complement strand
GGCGGTGTGATGCTGCTGCCCGATCTGACCGATGCGAGCGGAACCGTGCGGCATCTCGCCGTAGGCGCGGGCAAGGACGGCAATCTCTACGTCGTCAATCGCGACTCCATGGGGGAGTTCAACGCCTCGAGCAACAACATCTGGCAGGAGCTCGACGGCGTGCTGGGAAGTGGAGTCTGGTCGACGCCGGCGTACTTCAATGGCACGGTCTATTACGGCCCACAAAACGGCCCCCTGCTGGCGTTCTCGGTGACGAGCGCGCGGCTCTCGACCTCGCCGAGCTCGCAGACCACCACTCGGTTCGAGTATCCGGGAACGTTCCCCGTCGTCTCCGCGAACGGCACCTCGAACGGCATCGTCTGGGCGTACGAGAACTCCGGCACCGCCGTGTTGCACGCCTACGAGGCCACGAACCTCGCGACCGAGCTCTACAACAGCAACCAGGCGGCGAACGGGCGCGACCAATTCGGCGCGGGCAACAAGTTCATCGCCCCGGCGATCGCCGACGGCAAGGTATTCGTCGCGAGCACCAACAGCGTGGCGGTGTTCGGGCTGCTGCCGTGATCGGCAGGCGCACCGGCGTCCCGGATTTACATTGCCGGCGACGTGCGTCCACTCAAAACAGATCGGTCAACGTGACTATGTTGTCGATCAGCTCATCCGCATACAGAGTCTCTTCAACGCCATGTGCGGCAATGAAAGCTAGGAACACCTGCTTTCGAGTCCGGGTGCCCTTGATGAAGGCGTCCTTTCTTCGCGTTAGAGCGTGCGCGCATTTCTTGTCGATCAGAAAGGGTCGCTCGGTGAATTTGATCTCGCACAACGTGATCGCGTTGTCTTCGCGATCGAAGAGGAGATCGATTTGGGCGCCCTCTTCTCCGGGCTGACCGCCCGCGGCAGATCGCCAACTCGAGGCAGGCGCGAAACCCGTGATTCCGAGCTTTTTCCTAATCTCGGCGAGGTGTTTGTAGCAGATGTTCTCGAACGCATAGCCGAGCCAGCCGTGATAGCGGGGAGTCCCGAGACACGAGAGCCAGTACATGGCCCCGGTATCGGACTTGAGCTGCTGTTTCACGGGTTCGATCCATTTCAGATAGAAATAGCAATACTCGTCGCTCAGCCGGTAGATCGTGCCGCGGCTCTTTTTCCCGAATGAGGAAAGACTTGCGATGAAGCCGGCGGCTTCCAGATCCTCGAGTCTCCTGGACAGCGTTCCTCCTTTTCCAGTGAGCTTGTTCCGCGTCTCGATTTCCCGCCGAAAGACGCCTTCCTGTCGTCCGGCGACGAGCTTTATCAATTCCTCGTACTTTTCCGCCTCGTCGAACAGAGAGCCGAATATCTCCGCGAATTCGTCGAACAGCGGTCCGTTCCGATCGAACAGCAGCCGGCTGATGTTCTGATCAACGGACTGGGACTTCTTGAATTGTTTCAGATAGTACGGCACGCCGCCGACCGCCATGTAGGCCCGCAGTGTCTGCTCGTGATTTGCCGGGTAGCGGACGTGCTGCAGAAAGTCGCAAGTCTCCTTCAGAGAAAAAGGCTCGAGGTTGATTCTCCTGGTCACGCGGTTATGTAACCCACCACGGCTCTTGACGATCTTGCGCATGATCCAAGACGCCGAGGAGCCACAGACGACGAGCTTGACACGCCGATCGTTGACCCAATGACGATTCCAAAAGTACTCGAGAGCCGACAATATCCCGGACTTGGGTGTCGCGAGCCAGGGCAGCTCATCAAAAAACAGCACGATCTTTTGCGACTTCGGCTGTGTTGCGATTGCGTCTGTCAGCAGCTGAAGCGCGCGCATCCAATTTCCGGGCACCTGCAACGGCGCGCCCTTGAAGAAGCTGCGTCCCAGCTCCTGGGAGAACCGCTCCAGCTGGACCCGCAGCGAGCCATTCTTGATTCCTGTGGTCTGAAAGTACGCTCCCTTCCGACCCTGAAGCGAATTCACGACTAGAAACGTCTTCCCGACGCGACGTCTCCCATAGACCGCCACGAATTCCGCCTGGGATGACGCGTAAGCCTGCGCCAGCTCGCGCCGTTCTGCGGTCCTCCCTACGATGGTCTCGTTCACTGCGGCGACGCTCGGATATGGGGACATGGATAAAATATTATAGATATCCCTAGCTGTCAAAAAGAATCAGAGTTAGGGACAAGGATAGGAATTGATCGGCATCCCTGGCTGGGGCGAGGTGAAGGGCCATCACGACCCGCGCAGGAAGCGCGCAACCGAGGATGACCTATAACTGCGTCTCAGATCCGCAGGAACTGGCGAGTCCCGGCTACGATTGGTCCAATCTTCAGGGCCACCACTACGCTGTGCCTCTTGTGATGCTCGATCGAGGTGCCGGCCGGATGGACGAGGCACATTCGCTCATTTTGCGCGAGAAGGGTCTTGCCGGAATGGTGCAGAACGTGCGTCAGGGGTGGCGTTCGGGTTTGATCACATGGGCCGGCCGCTCGCTTCGGCGCCTTCGATCCGCGGGGTCGGGAGTCCCGTCCAGCGGAATCGATAAGTGCGGCCCCGGCGGACGTTCATGACGAGTGCAGGCCGGAAGCAGGCGAGGCAGGTGCCGCCGGCGCGGCGCGCGGTCGGGTAGACGATGCCGAGCGAGCCGTCCTGCAGCAGCCGCTCGGCGAGGGTCTGCGACGCCATGTAGCTCTCGGGATCCAGGCAATCCGCGAGCGCCGGAGCATCGCGGAGATCGTGGAAGGTGGCGCTGAAGTCGGCGAGATAGTCATCGAAGGTCACCTCGTCCTCGTAGCGTCCAATCTCGGCGAGCTGCACCGTCTTATGGAAGGCGACCTCCGCCTGCGCGGTCGCCACCTCGAAGGCGGCGTACCAGGCCGCGCGATCGGGCCCGTTGAAGCGGCTGCCGAGCGGATGTGGATGGGTGAAGGCTGCGCTGACGATTCGGTAGTAGGGCAGGCCGAACACGAGCTCGTGGACGCCGATGCCCGGCGAGAGCTCATTCTCCGCGAGTAGGCGGTCGTTCGTGGCGTGGTCCAGGTCGAAGATGTCGGTGAGATGGGCGCCATCCTCGGCGATGCGCGCGAGCACACTGGCGCCGCTTGCGTCGGTGTATCTCGACGGAATGAGTCTGTGCGTATCGTTGCGGCGGACGAGGGAGACGGCGGGCAGCGCTGTCACACACCGCCTCGGCGAGCGTCGAGCAAGCGCCGCACCGTCTGCATCGCCGGTAGCCCACCCTTCAGCAGGTAGGCGAGCGGCGTGGCGCCGCCGAAGATCCGGTTCGTGTTCGGGAGGCGAATCCACTCGTCGGCGAGCTTCTGGCCGTGCAGGATGTTGAGCGCCTTGAAGATGCCGATGAGAAAGGAGATGCGCAGCAGCGTGTCCGCATCGAGCACGCGGTCTTCCGGGCTTTTCTTCATCTCGTAATATGGGCCGTTCGTGACGCCGCCCAGCAGCTGGCGCGCATCCTCATCGCGCACGCCCCAGTGGTCTACGATCCTGAAGAACGCCTTGAGCGCTGAGGGGCTCAGCCGCTCGCGCTGCTTCTTGGACACCAGATGCGCCGCACGAGAAACGTGAACGACTATTTCGGGGATAATGTCAGTGAAGAGGAAACAGCCGCCTGCATTCGCTCGGCGAAATTGCTACTGACCGGCGTCGCGGATTAG
>JASHRH010000092.1 GCA_030037475.1 Acidobacteriaceae bacterium | reverse complement strand
GCCGCGGGGTGGCTCTGCCATAATGGGACAGGAAGCCGCGCATGGAGTATCTCGCACAGGATCCCGGCGCTCCCGCCAGCGCGCTTTCTCCCGGCGGCGAGACGGTCCCGGCCTCGCTGGATGAGCTGGAAATCCGGCTGGGACATTCCTTCCTCCATCGAACGCTGCTGGAACAGGCGCTGACGCATCGCTCGCTGACGCGCGAAGGGGCGACGCGCGACGGTGGGCCGGAGGGGGCGGGAATGGCGCGCGAGGACAACGAGCGGCTGGAGTTTCTGGGCGATGCGGTGGTGGGGCTGGCGGCGGCCGAGTCGCTGTACCTGCGCTATCCCGACCTTTCCGAGGGCGACCTGACGCGGCTGCGCGGGGCTCTGGTGAGCCGGCGGCATCTGGGACAGGTAGCGCGGCAACTGGAGCTGGGGCGGTATCTGCTGCTGGGCCGCAGCGAGGAGAACAGCGGGGGCCGGGCCAAACCGGCTCTGCTGGCCAATGCGATGGAAGCCGTGCTGGGCGCGCTGTTTCTGGATGCCGGCATTGAGGGCGTGCGGCGCGTGGTGGAACAACTGCTGATCGGGCCTTCAGCAGCGCAACTGCGCGAGCAGTTACTGACCGGAGCCGGCATCGGCGACTTCAAATCCGGCTTGCAGGAGCTGCTCCAGGCGCGCAGACTCGGCCAGCCCGAGTACTGTACGACCGCCGAGAGCGGTCCGGGCCACTGCAAACAGTTCTTCGTGGAGGTGCGCTGCGGCAATCGCATGCTGGCTACCGGCGCGGGACGCAATCGCAAGCTGGCTGAGCAGGAAGCGGCACGCCAGGCTCTGGAAATGCTGCGGGAGAACCCGGAATGAGCGCCGACGCGCCACCACCCCAGCGAATAAGCTCGCCGGGGACTCCGGATTCAGAACCTGGACAGGATTTGGAGCATGATCGCGAGGCCGAGGCCGCCGAGCTGCGACGCCGGCTGATGGGCGAGCCTCCGCGGTCCAATGCCCCGGTGTGCGAGGCGGTCGTCCCCAACGTGCTGGACATCCTGAGCTCGCTGTTCCGGGTCATCGTCGGGGCGGTCTTCGTGCTGACCTTCATCGCACAGCCGTTTCGGATTCCGTCCGAGTCGATGGAGCGGACGCTGCTGGTCGGAGATTTCCTGCTGGTGAACAAGGTGACTTACGCGCCGCCCGGCCCGTGGCAGTGGCTGCTGCCGTATCGCGAGCCGCAGCAGGGCGACGTCATCGTCTTTCATTATCCGGTGAAGCCCTCGGAGCACGTGGTGAAGCGGGTGATCGGGACGCCGGGCGACGCGGTGCATCTGCAGGACGGACTGGCATGGGTGAACGGGATCCCGCTGGACGAGCCGTACGCGGTGTTTGAGCCGGCTTACCCGGACGCGTACCGCGATAATTTTCCTCTTCGGCTCTATACCGATCCAGGCGTTGACCCAGGCTGGTGGCAGCAGATGCGAGACGACGTGCATGCCGGGGAGCTGGTGGTGCCGCCGGGCCAGTATTTCGTGCTCGGAGACAATCGCAACTTCAGCCGCGACAGCCGCTACTGGGGATTTGTTCCGCGCCCGGATATCGTGGGGCGGCCATTCCTGATCTATTTCTCGCTGCGCCAGCCTTCGGCCACCGATCGCGCGCAGGATGATATCCTGGGACAGAAAACCGACTTGCCGGACAGGCTGAAGAACTTCGCGCGCTGGGACCGGATGGGACGCGTGGTGCGCTGAAGCCTGGCCGTGCTCAGGGAACAGGATTTGGAAAAAGAGCCGAAACAGCCCAGATCAGCCAGCGACGAAACTCCACTCGAAGCCTTTGCCTCCATTTGCGGCGTGCTGGTGGTGGGACTCTTTGTCCTCACCTTCATCTTTCAGAATTTCGCCATCCCGTCCTCGTCGATGGAGAACACGCTGCTGATTGGCGACCATGTGCTGGTGAACCGCATCACGCTGGCGCCGCCGTCGAGGTGGGCGCGGTTCATCTATTACCGCAACGTGCGGCGCGATGACATCATTGTCTTCTACAAGCCGACGCTCGAGTCGAATGGCGAGCATCTGTTCCTGGTCAAGCGGGTCATCGGGCTTCCCGGCGACCGCATTCATCTGGAAAACGGAGTGGTTTACCGCAATGGCGTCGCGCTGACGGAGCCGTGGATCAAAGAGCCGCCGGACCAGCCGGATTTCCTGCCCTATCGCGACGATTTTCCCGATGTGCCTCCTCAGGACGATGACGTGACGGCCGAATGGGCCGAGGCGCTGCCGCAGTACATCCACAACGGCGACCTGGTCGTGCCGCCGGGAATGTATTTCGTGATGGGCGACAACCGGACGGTGAGTCTGGACAGCCGCTACTGGGGCTTCGTGCCGCGCGCGAACATCGTGGGCCGGCCTTTGGTGGTTTACTGGTCCTTCCGAACGCCGGACAGCGAGCAGTATAAGACTTCGTTCGCCGACCAGGTCGCCTGGATCGGCCATGAGACGCTCCACTTCCTCACCGAAACGCGCTGGAGCCGCACCTTCCACCTGATCCATTAGCCATGGATACCGAGGAAGAGCTGGGCGAAGAGTTGTCGCCGGAAGAGCGGGCTCGGCGCCGGCGTCGGCTCTTCGCGGTTCTGCTGCTCATCCTTACGCTGCTGCTGGCGATGTTTGTGCCGCCCCTGGTGAGCCTGGGCCGGTATCGCCGATCCATCACGGCCGGGATTGCAGCGGCGCTGGGAAGGCCGGTTTTGGCGGGTGAGATTTCGCTGCGGCTGCTGCCGCGGCCGGGCATCGCGCTGAGCGATTTCACGGTGGAAGAGGATCCGTCGTTCGGCTGCGAGCCGGCGCTGCACGCGGAGACAGTGGTCGTCGCACTTCGGCTCAGCTCGCTGTGGCGGCAGCGCCTGGAGATCAGCCGCATCAGCCTGGATCATGCCAGCCTGAACCTGGTGAGGAACAACGCGGGGCAGTGGAGCATCGATTCGGTGCTGCTGCGCGCCTCGCAGATTCCCAACGCCCCCACCGCGCAGCGCCATGCCGGACCGACACCGCGCTTCCCCTACATCGAAGCCAGCGATTCGCGGATCAACTTCAAGGGCGGCGCGGAGAAGAAGCCCTTCTCGCTGATGAACGCGGAGTTCGCTATGTGGCAGGCGGGCGGCGGCCAGTGGCGGCTGCGGCTCAGGGCGCAGCCGGCGCGGACGGATCTGCCGCTGCAACTCTCCGATACCGGCGAGCTGAACGTCGCGGGCGCGCTCAGGCGCGCAATGACCCTGGCGGCGATGCCAGTGGATCTGCGTGTCGCGTGGAGCGGCGCGCAACTGGGGCAGGTGAGCGAACTGCTGCACGGCGAGGACAGCGGATGGCGCGGCAGCCTCGACCTGACCGGACAGATCGGCGGCACGCCCGCCGATCTCCAGCTGCATTCCACCGCCCACATCGGCAACCTGCGCCGCCAGGAGTTTCAGCCGCTCTCGACCGTGGATGTGCAGGCGACATGCAGCGCGGAGTATCTGCATGATCAGCGCGCGCTCAACAAGATCACATGCTTCCTGCCGGTTGCGCCGGGGCACCTGCTTCTGACCGGCAGCATGCATGGAATTGCGCCCGTAAGCGCCGACCTGCAACTCGAGATCAACCACGTTCCGGCCAAGTTTCCGGTAACGCTGCTGGGGTTGATGCGCTCCAGCATCCAGAGCGCGACGGCCACGGGCGACACCAACGGGGAATTCCGGTTCGTTACGGGTCAGCAGCGTGTCCTTTCCGGGGATGCCACGGCGACAGGCGTTTCCATCTCGAACGCCGGTGGAACTTTCACGCTGCCGGCGCTGCATTTTGTCGCGGCGAGGGCTACCCAAATCCGTGGCTCCCATCGCGCTCGTGCGGATGACGGGAGCTCGGCGCGTCGCGCAGCCAGCGCTCCGCAAACACACGGAATTCTGCTGGAGCCAATGGCGATTCCGTTTGGCGAGGCTACGCCACTGATCGCGGATGGCAGCCTGACGCGCAGCGGGTTCACGCTCCATGTGGCGGGCGCAGCCTCGCTGCAACGGCTGACAACTCCAGAGGCGATACCGGGGCTGCTGAATCACGCGCTGGCAGCGGCCGGCCAGAAAGGGGGTGCGGAACTGAATGTGACGACGGACGGACCATGGCTGCCTCCTCTGGGCGCCACGGGGCAGGGATTGAGCACCATGGGCACGGTCCACCTTGCGGGTGCACAAGTGCGTCCAGGTTTTTTGCCCGCGCCGGTCGAGGTCGAATCCGCAGACCTGGTGATCAGCCCGCAGCAGATCGCCTGGCGGGATGCAGCGATTCGGTATCAGGGAATCGCCCTGCGCGGGTCGCTGGAATATCCCGAAGCGTGCGATCAGCCGGCGCCCTGCCCGGCTGCGTTCACGCTGGCAGCGTCCGCGCTGAGCGGTTCAGCACTCTCAGCGGCGCTCGAGGGGCGGCAGCGCGGCTTCTTTGGCCGGATGTTCGCCAATGCCTTGGGCGGAGCGCAGCGATCGACATGGCCGCCGCTCAAGGGCACGATTCAGGCGAAGGTTTTCAACCTCGATCGGCTGCCGCTCCATCAGGTCACTGCCGTGGTCTCCGTGGACCAGGCCCGGCTGACGCTTAAATCCGTGGACGCGGCGGCTCTCGGCGGTACGCTGCACGCGACCGGCGCGATGACTCTGGAGAACGGCATTCCCAACTGGACCCTCGATGTGCGGTTCACCGGAGTTCATCCGTCCGATGCTTCCGGCATCTTTCGCGAACATTGGGGTTCGGG
>JASHRH010000091.1 GCA_030037475.1 Acidobacteriaceae bacterium | reverse complement strand
AACGCCGAGCTGCTCCATGCCACCCGCGCCGGAACAACTTCCGCCGATCTGTACGCCGTTGCCGCCAAAGGCTACGCCGCTGCTGGTGTGCCCGACGAGATCGCGAAACATCATCAGGGTGGCCCCTGCGGCTATCTCGAGCGCGACTGGATCGCCACGCCGAACGGAACGCAGAAGGTTGACGCTGTGCAGGCCTTTGCCTGGAATCCCTCGCTCCAGGGCGCCAAAGCCGAAGACACCGCGCTGCTCAACAACGGCGAGATCGAAATCCTCACTGCGACACCCGAGCTGCCCGTCTTCGAGACAACTGTCGGCGGAAAGGTTTATCGTTCCGCTGGAGTCTATTTGCCGTAGCCGGCCGCGTTGTCGCTGCCACCCCAGCGCGCAAACGCGTTGGGACCCCGGGGCTACGGCGCATCCTGCAGAACCCCAACCTTCCGGAGCTGCGACATGCGCCTCACGCGCTTTCTTGCTGCAAACGTTTTCACGGTCCTTCTGATCTCAACCGCACCGCACCTGTTCGCCCAGGCCACCCCTTCCGCTTCCGACTGGAACGCCGCGACCGCCACTGATTTTCCCGGTCAGCCGCCACTCCTCGTCGGCGCTGCCTGGTATCCCGAGCAGTGGCCCGAATCGCGCTGGGACAAAGACCTCGCCCTCATGGAAGCCGCGCATATTGATGTCGTTCGCGTCGGCGAGTTCGCCTGGTCGACTCTCGAACCCTCCGAGGGCCAGTACAACTTCGGCTGGCTTGATCGCGCCATCGCCGATGCCGCTCGCCACCACATCTACGTCGTCCTCGGCACGCCCACCGCGGCGCCTCCGGCCTGGCTCACCACGAAATATCCGCAGACCCTCCGCGTTAACGAGAACGGCGTCCGCGCGCAACACGGCAACCGCCAGCAGTTCTCCTTCACTGATCCGATTTACCGCAAATTCGCGCGCGACGTTGCTGAACAAATAGCCATTCACTTCGGCCATAATCCCGACGTCGTCGGCTGGCAGCTCGACAACGAATACGCGAATCCCGACTTCGGCCCCACCGCGCAACAGCAGTTCCACCAATGGCTCCGGAAGAAGTACGGCACCATCGCCAACCTCAACGAGAAATGGGCCACCGCCTACTGGTCGCAGACCTACGACAACTTCGACGAGATCCCCGTCCGTCAGGACAACGAGAATCCCGCACTCCTGCTCGAATGGAAGCGCTTCGTCTCCGACACCTGGAAGAGCTATTCGCTGAACCAGATCTCCGCGATGCGCCCACACATTGATCCGCGCCAGTTCATCACCACCAACACCATGGGCTGGTTCGACGGCTTTAACGAGTACACCGTCCACTCGGTCCTCGATATGGCTGCGTGGGACGACTACATCGACGCCGACCGCTACGATTCCCTGGACAATGGCGCACGCCACGACCTCGCCCGCGGCTTCAGGAACAAAGATTTCTGGGTGATGGAAACCGAGCCCGCCTTCGTCAACTGGCGCGGCACCAACACGCCACTCCTCAAAGGCCAGGTCCGCGACATGGCCTGGCAGGCCATTGGCCACGGCGCCAACGCCGTCGAGTACTGGCAGTGGCGCAGCGCGCCCAACGGCCAGGAGGAGTACCACGGCACCCTCGTCGGCGCCGACGGCACGCCTGTCCCCGTCTATTACGAGGTCCAGCAGGTCGGCCGGGAATTCGCGGAAGCTGGTCCCGCCCTTGCCGGCACCACACCCCAATCCCTGGTCGCTCTCGTCAACGATTACGACTCGCGCTGGGCGATCGAATTCCAGCGCCACAGCGCGGACTTCGACCCGGTCGACGAAATGCTTGCCTTCTACGACCCGCTCCGCACGCAGACCCAGGCGGTCGATATCATTTCCATCGATACCCCGCTCGACGGCTACAAAGTTGTTGAACTGCCCGCGCTCAACGTCATCTCGCAATCCACCGCCAACCGACTGATGGCGTACGTTCGCCAGGGCGGCCATCTGCTTCTCGGCCCCCGCACCGGCATGAAAAACGAGTTCAACGGGCTCCATCCCGAACGCCAGCCGGGTCCGCTCGCTGCGTTCCTCGGCGGCCGCGTCAATCAGTTCTACGCCCTCGATTCCAACGTTCCCGTCCGTGGCGTCTGGGGCGAGGGCGCCGCGAACATCTGGGCCGAGCAGCTCCAGGCCTTATCGCCTGATACCAGAATTCTGATGACGTACGGGAAAAGCAATGGCTGGCTCGATGGCCAGCCCGCCGCCATCACCCGCCAGATCGGTAAAGGGACCATCACTTATGTCGGTGCCTGGCTCGATCCCACGCTCATGAACCACCTCACCTCCTGGCTCCTGCACCAGGCAGGCGTTCAGCCCATCCTCGCCGACGTCCCCGATGGCGTCGAAGTTTGCCGCCGCAGCGGAGCAGGGAAATCCGTCCTCATCCTCATCAACCACAACACACAGTCGGAGCACATTGACCTGCCTGCGCCGATGCATGAGGTCATCGACCAACCTGGCACCGTGACCTCGGTCGATCTGCCGAAATTCGGCGTCGCCGTGCTGGAGGAGCAGAAGTAGGTAGCTTGTCCTCCTGCGCCGGGTGCCCCACATCTGCCTGAAGTTGGCAGATGTGGGGATGCTGACCGCCCCATCCCTGTCCGCTCCTATCCCGTATCCCCTAATCCCTATACCCTAAGGACATGCTGCAGCTCTCCGGCGCCGGCAAGCGCTTCGGCCCGCGCCTCCTTTTTGAAAACGCAGACTGGCTCATCATCCCGAACGAGAAGACCGCTCTCGTCGGCGCCAATGGCGCGGGCAAATCCACGCTGATGAAGATCCTCGCCGGCCTCGACACTCTCGATTACGGATCCATCCAGCGCATGAAGGGCATGAGCATCGGCTACCTGCCCCAGGATGGTCTCGCGCTCTCCGGCCGCACTGTTTTCGACGAGTGCCTTTCCGCTTTCGACGAGCTGCGCGCGATGGAGCGTGAGTTCGAGTCCCTCTCAGAAAAGCTCTCCGTCCTCGATCCCGCCGGTCCCGAATACGCCGCCGTCGCCGATCGCTACTCCCACGTCGAAGCGCGCCTTCGCCACCACGACGTCTACGCCCTCGATGCGCAGGTGGGCGCCGTCCTCACCGGCCTCGGCTTCCAAAAGGAGGACTGGACCCATGGCACCGAGGAGTTTTCCGGCGGCTGGCAGATGCGCATCGCGCTCGCCAAACTGCTGCTCGAGCAGCCCGACCTGCTCCTCCTCGACGAGCCCACCAACCATCTCGACCTCGAAACCCGTAACTGGCTGGAGAATTACCTCGCCACCTGGCCCAACGGCTACATCCTCATCTCCCACGACCGCTACTTCCTCGACGTCACGGTGAACAAGATCATCGAGATCTGGAACAAGGGCCTGCACGTCTACCACGGCAATTACGAGAAATACCTCACGCAGAAGGCCGAGCGCCACGCGCAGCTGGAATCCGCGTACCGCAATCAGCGCGAGCGCATCGAACACCTTGAAGTCTTCATCAACCGCTTCCGCTACCAGGCCACCAAAGCGAAACAGGTGCAGAGCCGCATCAAGGAGCTCGAAAAGATCGAGCGCATCGAAATCCCCATCGAAGAGCCTGTCCCGTACTTCACCTTTCCGCAGCCGCCGCCCTCTGGCCGCAACGTCGTGGACGTCTCCGGCCTGTCCATGCAATACGGCGAGAAAAAAGTCCTCGAAGACGTCAACTTCACCATCGACCGCGGCGACCGTATCGCGCTCGTCGGCGTGAATGGCGCGGGCAAATCCACGCTCATCCGCCTGCTCTCCGGCCAGGAGTTACCGACCTCTGGCATGCTGAAGCTCGGCCACAACGTCCTCGCCGAATACTTCGCGCAGGATCAGTACAAAGTCCTCGATCCCGCTGTGCGCATGTTGGACGACATTGGCCGCACGGCGCCGAAAGTTCCGGAAAAGGATCTCCGCTCCCTCCTCGGCTGTTTTCTCTTCTCCGGTGACGACGTCTTCAAGACCCTCGGCGTCCTCTCCGGCGGCGAGCGCAATCGCTACGCACTGGCGCGCATTCTGGTCAGCCCGGCCAATTTCCTTCTCCTCGATGAGCCCACGAACCACCTCGACCTGCGCGCGAAAGACGTCCTTCTCGAAGCCATCGGGAAATTCAACGGGACAGTTATCTTCGTCTCCCACGACCGCTATTTCATCGACGGCCTTGCGCAGAAGGTCTTCGAAATCGCGAAGAACGAGGATTCCGCGTACGGGTCCACGCTCCACGTCTACCCCGGCAACTACGAAGACTACTTATGGCGTAAAGAAGGCGGAGCCGGCCATCTCGCCGCCGAAACCGCCGCGGCTGCAAGGGCAGAAGCAAAATCCGTTACCGTCGTTTTGGAGCCCGACCCAGAGGAAGTTTTGCCGAGCACGCAAGCCTCGGCGCCGCAGGCTCCCGCGAAACGGCTTAACCCCATCAAGCTTCGTCAGATGCAGGACCGCCTCGCGCAGCTCGAAGCGGAAATTCCCCGCGTTGAAGCCCTTGTCGCCGTCACGGAGGAGGCGCTCGGCGTCTACGTCAGCCCCGATGAAACCCAGCGCCTCAGCGCTGAGCTCACGTTTCTCCGCGAACAGCAATCCGTACTCACCGCCGAATGGGAGGAATTGTCGATGCAGCTCGACGGTGTGGTGAGCTGACCTCCGCCGCGCCGAGATTGGTTGTCACAACCACTAACAATCGGCCACCAGGAACCAGTAACTGGGAACCCGTGCTATTCGCTCTTGCTCGACGTCGAACTGGACGAGCTTGACGAACTCGCAGAACTCCCTCCGCTCTCGCTCGACGAGCCCGACGACGGCTTCTCTGTCGACGAATTTCCCTCGCCCGTCTTCGCGCCATCCGGCTTCGCCCCGTCCGCCGAGGCCTTCATCGGCCCCGACTTCTTCGGAGCGTAGTCGTTCACATACCATCCGGATCCCTTGAACTGAATCGCCGGCGCGGAGATCAGCCGCTCCACCTCGCCGTGGCACACCGGGCACTCCTTCTCGTCCGGAGCGCTGAAGCTCTGGATCTTCTCAAACTGATGTCCGCACTGCTTGCAGCGGTATTCGTAAAGCGGCACTGCGCTGTCCCTCGCGAATCGAAACGTCGAAAGCCTGTCGAGGACTCGGCTCCTCCGGCCCGCACTCGCGCAGCCGTCTGGGATCGGAATCCACCCTCTGTCCTTATTCTAGCCGTGTGTCCCCGGGTGCCCCACCCTTGTCGCGCCTGTTGCGACAGGGTGGGTCTGATCGCTGATCGCTGTTTACAGCGTCACCTGCCTTACCCCCGTGATCGCCGGCTCGGCGCGCAATCTCTGAATCACTGCGTCCGGCGCTTCGCCGTCGATCTGCAGCACTGCCAGCGCCGTCGCCTGGCCGCCTCCATTCGCGCGCCCCAGCGCGAAGTTCGCAATATTGATCCTGTGCTCGCCCAGAATCGTCCCGATGCGTCCGATCACGCCCGGCACGTCCTGGTTCCGAATCGCGAGCAGCGTTCCCTGCAACGGAGCCTCGATGTCGATGCCGTCCAGCCGCAGCAGCCGCGGCTGCTCGCCATGCAGCACCGCGCCGCTGGCCGCGATCTCGGCGGATCCAGTCGCTCCGGTCGTATGCAGCGTCAGTTGCAGCACGCTGCCCGCGCCGCCCGCCGACGCCTCTCGCTTCTCCTCGTGAATCCGAATTCCGCGCTCCGCCGCAATGGACGCCGCGTTGATCCGGTTCACCGCCTCCAGGTGCCCCAGCACTCCGGCAATCGCCGCGTTCCGCACCAGATCCGTCTTCAGCTCGGCCACGCGTCCGCGATACTTCAGCCCAATGCTGTCGATCGTGCCCTTCGGAAACTGCGCCAGGAACGTGCCCATCCGCTCGGCCAGCGTCATGTATGGCGCCAGCTCTCTGAACTCCTCATGCGTCAGCGACGGCAGATTCACTGCGTTCTGCACCACGCCCGACTTCAGATACTCCTTCACCTGCAGCGCGATCTGCACGCCCACCGCTTCCTGCGCCTCCGCCGTCGAGCCGGCAATATGAGGCGTCAAAATCACATTCGGCAGCCCGAAGAACAGCGAATCCTTCGGTGGCTCCTTCTCGAACACATCCAGCGCCGCGCCCGCCACCTGCCCGCTCTTCAGCGCCTCCGCCAGATCCTTCTCGACCACCAGCTCGCCGCGCGCGCAGTTCACAATCCGCACGCCCTTCTTCATCGTCGCCAGCGTCGTCGCGTTGATGATCCCCTGCGTCTGCGGCGTCAGCCCCACGTGCAGTGTCAGGTAATCCGCCTCCGCGAACAGCTCTTCCGCTGACGTGAGCCGGATCGCATTCTCTCTCGCAATCGACGCCGACACAAACGGATCGTGCCCCACCAGCTCCATCCCAAAGCTCCGCGCCCGCCGCGCCACTTCCAGGCCAATCCGCCCCAGCCCCAGAACTCCCAGCTTCTTGCCCTTTAGCTCCACGCCTGCAAGCGACTTCTTCTCCCACTTGCCGCTGTGCATCGTCTCATTCGCCCGCGGAACCTGCCGCGCCAGCGCGATCATCAGCCCCAGCGTCAACTCCGCCACGGCCACGGCATTCGCTCCCGGCGTATTCATCACCACAATGCCGCGCCGCGTCGCCGCCTCGGCGTCGATGTTGTCCACGCCCACGCCCGCACGCCCGATCACGCGCAGCTTCTCAGCCGCCGCCATCAATGCGTCGTCCACCTGCACCGCCGACCGCACCACCAGCGCATCGGCATCCTTCACCGCCGCCGGCAGGTCCTTTACCTGATCGTGCGTCAGCACGTCCCATCCCGCCTCGGCCGCAAACACTGCCACCGTCGCCGGAGACACTTTTTCCGCCAGTACGATCTTCATAATTCCCTTTCTAAACTCTTTCCGATACATCGAATGCCCGGGTTTTAGGCGACAGGGTGGGTACGCTGACTGCTGGCTGCTTTTCCTGAGCTCTGCGCTCTGTTAAGCGTTCACCAGTTCGGGACTCTGCACGCTCGTCCGCTCCGCGTACACCTGCTGCGCAGCTGCCACCGCCCTGCCCCACGCAAATCCGGGCAGATGCAGCCTGGCCGCTGCTACTTGCTCCAGCGCCGCCAGAATCCCGATCGTGTCCATGTAGTCGAACAGCCCGATGTGAGCGATGCGGAACAGTTTCCCCTTCATCTCGCCCTGGCCGTTCGTCACGATGGCCGCGAACCGGCTCTTCAGCTCTTTCACCACCACGCCTGAGTCCACGCCCTCCGGCGGCAGCACCGCCGTCGCCGCAGCCGCGTACGGACCCGGCCCAAAGAGCCGCAGCCCCAGCGCCTCGACCGCCGCGCGCGTCATGGCCGCACAGGTCTCCGCATTTTCCACCAGCGCATCGCGTCCCGCCGCCAGATCGCCGCCGCCCTGCGCCGCAATCCAGTCCAGCGATGCGCCCAGCGCCGCAATCAGTGCGACCGCCGGCGTGTAGCTGCTCTCGCCTTTCTGCGCGTTCTTTCGCTCCTTGCGCAAATCGAAATAGTACCGCGGATTTTTGCTCGTCTCCGCCGCCTTCCACGCCCGATCGCTCAGGCTCAGGTACGCGAGCCCCGGCGGGATCATGACTGCCTTCTGCGAGCCGCCAATGATCGCGTCCACGCCCCATCCGTCCACATCGAGCTTTGTCGTGCCGAGGCCGGTGATCGCATCCACGATCAGCAGCGCCTCGCTGCCCACGTTCTTCAACAGCTTCGCAATCCCCGCTACATCGTGCCGCACCGCCGTCGACGACTCCGTCGCCTGCACGAAGACAGCTTTCGTCTCCGGCTTCAGCACGGCTTTGATCTGCTCCGGCGCAAACGTCTCGCCATACGGCACGCTCACCACGTCCACCACGCAGCCGAACGCCTTCGTCAGTGCCTCCCACCGCTCGCCGAACTTCCCCGCCGTCAGCACCAGCACGCGATCGCCCGGCGACGTCAGATTCGACACCGCCGCCTCCATCGCGCCCGTTCCCGACGAGGCCAGCAGCAGCACATCGTTCTTCGTTCCCACAAAAGTTTTCAGTTGTCCCAGCACCCGCTCGTACAGCGCGCGAAACTCCGGCGTGCGATGGTGGATATCCGCGGCTGCCATGGCAAACTGCGCCGCCGGCAGCAGCGGCGTCGGGCCCGGCGTAAACAACCTGGTCTTCCGGATCATGATGACGTCTCCCTCTGAATGAAATAATCCTGCAGCCCTGGCTCGGCAGAAAACATGTGCGGGAAGGTCCGGATGAAATGACCGATCAGGCCCGCGCTGTGGCATCCGGCCTGAACGCTGCACCCTGAACGCTGAAGCTGTTCCCTACGCTGATTCTATCCGCCGGTGATTCGCGGCATTTCTTTCTATAATGGAAAGGTTTGGCCTCTGCGCGGCCGCCGCGCCGCGACTTGATCGGAGAACTCACGCCATGAGCCTCGTCCAGCAGATCGATCGCGACATGATCGCCGCCATGAAAGCCCACGACACCGAGCGTACCTCCACGCTGCGCATGGCCAAGGCCGCGCTCAAGAACCGCGAGATCGAAAAGCGCGCCGCCCTCACCGACGCCGAGGCACAGCAGGTCTTCACCACCATGATCAAGCAGCGCCGTGACTCCATCGAGCAGTTCCAGAAAGGCAACCGCCCCGAGCTCGCCGCGAAGGAAGCCCGCGAGATCGTCGTGATCGAAAGCTATCTGCCTAAAACCGCCAGCGACGACGAGATGCAGAAGATCATCGATGAAGCTCTCGCCGGCCAGAGCTTCGGCCCGCGCGACATGGGCCCGGCGATGAAAGCCGTGCAGGCTCACGTCCAGGCCTCCGGCCTCCGCGCCGATGGCCGCCGCCTTTCCGAGCTGGTGAAAGCCCGACTCGGCCAGTAAGCACCCTCATCTCCCGTACGTCAGCAGCTCGCACACGTTCTGCGATTTCGCCAGCGCGTCCGCTGTCAGCACCGGCATCGCCGACCCCGAGAAGAATGCCACATCGAGCGAGCGCCCGTCCGACCATGTCGCCATCCACTGCGTCTCCTGCTCACCGCACAGCGCGTTATGGTGCGCGAACTTCTTCTCCGCCGGAACGTCGAGCCGGTAGAGACTTCCCCCGCCGCCGGCGCTCACATCGTCGCCGAAGGCCGCCGTCGCTTCCGCCGCCGTCAGTTGCCGAATCTGCGCGATCGTGAACCGCGAAAAGTTGATCGAGAGCTTCAGTTCCGAGATAGTGATGTCCCCGGTAATGTCCTTCGCCGTCCGGCTCGCCGCCTGCCAGTATCCCCGATCCTGCGCCCCTGCGCACACCGCCCACGCCAGCACCCATCCCGCCGCCACGTCCCACACTCGCCGTCTCTTCATGCTCTGAGTATGACACCGGCTCCGCACCCTGTACCCTGTATTCACCGTGGATGCCGAAACCACCTGCGCTTTCCTCCTTGCCCTTCCCAATGCCGCCGAGACCATGCAGTGGGGCGACAACCTCGTCTTCCGGGTCGGCGACAAATCCATCGGCGGTAAAATGTTCGCCGTCCTCGTGCTCGGCTCGCCCCGCTGCGTTCTCTCCTTCGCCGCTGGCCTCGAACGCTTCGCCGAACTCGTCGAGCGCGAGGGGATCTTTCCCGCGCCGTATCTCGCCCGCGCCCACTGGGTCGCCGTCGAGCGATGGGACACGCTTTCCGCCGCCGAGCTCAAATCCCTGCTCCGCGACGCGCGCGATCTCGTTTACGCGAAACTCCCCGCCCGCACCCGCGCCCTGCTCGCCCAGCCTCTGTCCCAAAAGAAATCCGCAAAGAAAAAGTCTGGCAGCAAAAAATCATCCCGCGGCCGTTGAGCAACAGCCTCGAGGCTTAGAGGCCTCTCTCTCAGGACATGGAGCGCGCGCGCGCCACTTCCACGATCTTGTCGATCATGCTCGTGTACGAGTAGTCGGCCTTCCTCGCGGCCATGGCGAATTCAGCGCCGCTGGCGAGCCATGGGTTTGGGTTCGCTTCGATGACGTACACCTGGCCCTTCCTGTTCAGCCGCATATCGATGCGACCGTAGTCACGCAGCTTGAGGGCGCGATAGGCAGCCAGCGCCGTGTCCTGCAGTTTCTTCGTGGTCTCCTCGTCAAGATCTTCGGCGACCGCGGATTTGGTCAGCTTATACGCCTCGGTCTCGCGAAAAAACTTCACGTCCTGGCCGGCGATCCGCGGTGTTCCCTTGGGAAGTTTGGAGAGGTCGAGCTCAATCAGCGGCAGCACCTCGGCGTTGTCGTTGCCCAGAATGGCGGCGTAGATTTCGCGGCCTTCAATGTACTCTTCGATCAGCGCCGGACTGTCGAATTCCTCATGGATGTAGTGGATGCGCTCCATCAGCTCTTTCACGCTGTCCACGACGGAGCCGTTGTCGATGCCAATGGACCCGTCCTCGGATACAGGCTTCACAATCAGCGGGAATTCAATGTCGTGCGAGTGATCGGTGAGGCCTTTATAGGAAGTTGCGAAGTCAGGCGTCTTGATCCTGTGAAAATCGAAAATCTTTTTGGCGAGCGACTTGTCCTGGGCGAGATAGAGGGCCTGCGGACCTCCGCCGGTATACGGGATGTGCAGCAGATCCAGATACGCGGCGATGTTTTTGTCCATCGTGTCGTCGCCGGCGTACGACTCGGTGAGGTTAAAGATGAGGTCCGCGCCGCACCTGGCCAACCCCAGAAGCGATTGGTTCTTGCCGTCGAGGACGTAATAGCAGGGCTCGTGGCCAAGCTTCGTCAGCGCCTCGAAGATTTCCTCGCGATCCTGCAGCGGATCTTTCTTCTTCCGGCGTCTGCCCTTTTTACCCTGCGGCGCCTTCACCGGCTCGGGCTCGGGCGGATTGTCCTCTTCCCAGACATCGTGCAGGATCGTGATTTTCAGGTTTGCCATGATGCTTTAGCCTTCCCGGTTCGGGTCCACGTCTGATGCACAGCGCAATTCAGGGCAGAATGAACTTGCCCCGGGTGATGTAGTTCATTGCCATTGCGGTCGCATACGCAGTCACTTCGGTCAGATAGTCTCTTTCGCATTTTATGTCCGCGCGCAGGCCAAGGTCGCCGACTTTTGCCTCGATCGTCTCCACCAGCTTCTTCACCAGCGGGCGTTGCACGCCCGTCCAGTACGTCACCTTGTCCACCAGAACCTTCCGGTTCTCCCGGAGAAGATCCACCGCGGGGCGAACATTCTTCCTGCGGCGCTTCGACACAGTGAAGATGTCGCGCAGATCGGTGTCGAGGGGAAGCTCGCCGGGGGTGAGCTGCTGATCGAGCGCGCGCTGATAGAACTCGCCGACCGTCACATTCATTTCGTCGACGGTAATATCGGTATCGCCGTGCGCAACCACAGGATCGGCATCGCGGAGCCCGCGGCCGATGCGATCCATGTAGAGCAACTTCTTCATCGCGCCCCAGCCTTTGTACCGCTTGCGCCAGTTCGACCGAGGCGTCAGCCATACCGCGAACGTTTCGGCGAAATCTTCGTCGGGATGCTTCTGCGCGTACCAGCCCTCCATGTGCCGGACGAACTGGCGCGAAAATGGAACCGGCTTGTAGCTGTCCCGATACGGACGCCGGAATGGCCCGAAAAGATTGCGCCATTCTTCCGTTCTGTACAGCGCGTAGGCGTAATTGAAGGCGTGGCCGGCCTCGTGACGCATGTACATCATGATCTGCCGCGCGTCTTCAATGTCGTTCATCTCCGCTTCAAGGCGCTGTAGTTTCGGATCAGCCAGGTAGAACGGGATTCCGATGACCGGCTCCATATTCGGGCAGCCCCACTCGTCGGTGAGGTAACACCTGGGGCGAAACCGGTTCAGCCCCTTGGCGCCCAGTTCTTTGTAGAGTTGCTCGACGAATCGTTCAAGAGGCGAGCCTTCGAGCTTCAGGCCGAGCTGCCGAATCGGCTTGGAAAGAATCTCCTGGACCTCAGCCGGCGCTCTCTCGAAATTGGCCACAGTTGGCCGAAGGGTAACACACGCAGAACCGAGTTTCGATTCAATACCAGGTACCCTGCGAGGAACGGTCGGGCCATGGCCGAAGCCGCCGGATAAATCGGAATGGCCAGCCGATGGCGACCGGACTCATTCAGTCAACCTGCAAAGGCGCGTCAGGCGCTCTGCACCACGAGTTTTCGCTTCATGCGTTGCAGCACGCGATCGCGCATGCGCAGGGCGGGTTGTTCGACGAAATGATAGGAAAGCCACGCCGCTACCCAGATCCAAACCAGGGCGTACGGCATGCGGGCAAGAACGCTGGTGTTTTCGGGACGGATGAAAAAGGTCTGCCAGAGGTATGCGCTGTACGACAACACGCCCGCCGTGACCATCAGACGGTTGTTGAGAATCCGGCCAACAGGAGAACCGGCATTCCGCATTGCCCAGAGCAGCATCAGCGCGATGGCGATCGCGTTGATGGTGTATCCGATAGTCAGCCTGTAATGGACGCCAAGGTGCTGCGTCAGCTCGCCGTCCAAAACGAAAACATACAGAAAGAAACACCACCAGAACTTTGAAATTCTGGCGAAACCCGATTCGAATCGCGGATTCCCGATCAGAATTGCCAGGAGACAACCGCACATCAGGCTGTCCATGCGGCAGTGGAACATCTCGCCAACACGATCGTGGAAAAACTGAATGCCGGCAAGCTTTCCACCCACCCTCAGAGCCGGAGCCAGAAGGATGCACGTAATCGCAATTTTTGATGCGGCCCGTCTGCCTCCGAACCGCAGCCCCAGGTAAAGCAATGCCGGCCAAAGCAGGTAAAACTGCTCTTCCACTCCCAGCGACCACAGATGGTCGGTAGCCCAGAAATCGGGCCTCACTCCGTAGTCACGCAGGAAAACCGCCGCCATCGTGAACGATTTCCACTGAACCTGAATCGGATGGATCCAGCAGAAGAAGACAAGAACAAATCCTATGTATGCATAGAAGGGAGGAAGGATCCGGAAGCAGCGGCGGAGATAAAACTTTCGGATGCTGATCGTGCCACTGCGGTCATATTCGCGCAGCAGCAGCGTTGTAATCAGAAATCCACTGAGCACAAAAAAGATTCCCACGCCGTCAGGCCACAGGAGCCCGGTTCTCTCGATTTCAGCTTTAAACGGCGATGGGTTCCCAAACCTTGTCACAGTGTGCCCGTAGATGACGAGCGCGATCGCAATCGCGCGAATGCCGTCCAGGGACGGAATTCGGGAGAGATTCTCCGGGGAGCGCTTCGGGGATTTCAGCTCCACACTGCACCTGTTAAGGGGGTTGAGGTGCGAAAAGTATACCAGCTATATCAGTTCGCACCTTCTGCTTTATTCGGTGCTGCCCGATGCGGCCCTGACTCAACAGGAATCCGCCTGGGAGGAGGCGGAACTCCTTTCAGAACTGACCCGGATTATCCCTTCCGCTCACAACAGACCAGCGGTCCTGCGACATCGTCCACGATGATTCATTCGGCACCCGTTTCCGGAAATTTATGATCTGAACACAAGACAGCACCTCACGCCCAAAAAATTTCGCATATTGCCGCGTACGCCGCTCGGACGCCATGGCTGTCGCTATAGTGAGGGGGAGAACGGAGCGGTGAGGCAGAGAAACGGATGACATCTTCCAATCCCGGCATCGATGCCTACGAGTTCATCCTCCAAAACATCGATAGTGTGCCGCACCTTGAGGCGCTTGTCCTGCTCTGGAACAGCCGGCCTGTAGGCTGGACCTGCGAAGAGCTCGCTTCCCGTCTCTATGTCCCCGCGGAAAGAACCGCCCAGGTACTCCGCGATCTGGTGCGGATGCAGCTCATCGCCGAATCACCCGGCCCCCCGCCCAGATACTCCTACGTGCCGAAATCCGAAGAGCAAAACGATCTGCTCGCCTCGCTCGACAGCGCCTGGCGCAGGGATCTGGTGCGGATTTCGACGATGATACATTCGAAGACATCTTCCGGCGTGCGGGAATTTGCTCGGGCGTTCAACCTCAAACAGGAGAAGAAGTAAGCGTGGCCATTTCGCTCTACGTCATCACGATTCTCGTCACCCTGTTTTGTGCGGTCCTGCTGCTGCGCGCCTATGCTCGGGTACGAAGAGGTCTCCTGCTCTGGAGCGGACTCTGCTTCGTGGGGCTTACCGTCGACAGTGTCCTCGTGCTGGCGGACATGATGCTGTTTCCTTCCGTCGACCTCTACAGCTGGCGCCTGGCATCGGTCGCCATTTCCGTTTCTCTGTTGTTGTTTGGAATGATTTGGGAGCGGATATGAACCTCTACACGAATGGACTGGTCCCGATCGCGCACCCCACCCTCGATCTTTTTCTGCTCGGTTATATCGCCGCTCTTGCCGCTGCGGCCACCGTCTTTTTCCTGCGCTACTGGAAGGAAACCCGCGATTCCCTGTTCCTGGCCTTTGCCGTCTTTTTTGCCGTCGAGGGCGGCACGCGGGCCTTCGATGTTTCCACCCCTACTCCCAATCTCATTGTCGGCTGGGTGTATGTTCTGCGCCTGCTGGCCGTATTGCTGGTGGTCGCGGCCATTCTGCGTAAGAACACTCGCCGGGCATAGTTGCGCCTGTCGCAGCGGCAGCCAGCTCCCTATTCCTGCGCCGCCGCCATCAGGCCCGCCCGCTTCTCCGGCGTCATCGGTCCGCTGGCTCGCCACAGGATGCGTCCCTGCCGGTCGACCAGCAGCGCCACCACCTGCTTCGCATTCGGAATATCCAGCTCGCGGCTCAGCTTGCTCCGATCCACGAACAGCGGCACAATCCACGGCCAGCTCTGCGGGTCATTCTGGTCGCTGCGCAGCGACGAAGTATCCCACCAGCGGAAGATGAAATTCTCCCGTCCTTCCACTGGCAACTCGTAGTAATGGAACTGGAAGTTCGTGTGCTGCAGCGCCTGCGCCGCCTCGAGCCAGCTCTCCACGTCCTTTTGCTGCTCCGGCGCAAATGAAATCAGCAGCAGATCCGTCTGCCCCGCCATCCCGCCCGGCAGCGTCACCTTCTGCTTGTTCAGGTTCTGGACGGTCAGCGCCGGAAACGTCCCCTGCGCTGCGCCCCAGGGCGCCAGCACGCTGCCCAGCAGCAGAAGCATGAGGCCTGTTTTCGGTTGCGGCAATCGACCGTCCGGAGGAGATGCGGAACCTTATTGAGAGAATCTTGTCGAATGGTATCACCCGCCCCCGCGGCGGGGCATCTCGGCGGAATCCAATCAGTTAGGATGACGCTGTGGTCAGCTTCACCAGAACCCTGACGAAGCAGCAGCTCTATCGCCTCTCCGGCATCCTCTTTTTGCTCGCCGCTGTTGCATTTCTCTTCAGTTCCACCAGGTGGATGGCAGCCCTTGAAGGCGCCGCGGGCATCGCACTCCTCGTCGTGTCGTTCCGCACTCCGCAATCCGAGCCGCCGGCTCGCCGTCCTCCGCGTCGAAGCGGCCGGCCCTGATGGCGTTTCCCGCATCGCGCTCGGAGCCGTATCATAAAAGCGTGATGCCGCATCCTTTTCAGACGGATGATCCCCGCCTGCTGCCTGTTGCCGACAAGGTTGCTGCGGGCGAGCGCCTCAACTTCGAGGACAGCCTTGCTCTCTATTGCTCCCCTGACGTGCTCGCTGTGGGCTGGCTCGCTAATTCCGTCCGTGAGCGCATGCACGGCGACGTTACGTACTTCAACGTCAACCGCCATATCAACCCGACGAACGTCTGCGTGGCCGCCTGCCGTCTTTGCGCCTTCGGCCGCACCAAAGGTTCGGCCGGCTCTTACACCATGGCGCTCGAGCAGGCCTGGGAAACCGCCGCCTCCGGCTACACTGAAGCGGTCACCGAGTTCCACATCGTCGGCGGTCTCCATCCCGATCTTCCTTTCCAGTACTTCCTCGATCTCGTCCACGGCCTCAAAGAGCGCTTCCCGCAGGTCCACATCAAGGCTTTCACCATGGTGGAAGTCGCCTTCCTGGCGAAGCGCGCCAAACTCACCATCCCGGAAACGCTGCGACGCCTGAAGGAAGCCGGCGTTGACTCGCTCCCCGGCGGCGGCGCGGAGATTTTCGCCGACCGCATCCGTCATCTGATCTGCGATCACAAGATCGATGGCGATGAGTGGCTGGAAACCGCCCGCATCGCGCACCAGCTCGGCCTCAAATCCAACGCCACCATGCTTTATGGCCACATCGAGAACGATGAAGATCGCGTTGACCATCTCCTCCGCCTGCGCGCGCTCCAGGACGAAACGGGCGGCTTTCAGACCTTCATCCCCCTGGCATTCCATCCCGACAACACGCCGCTCGACCACCTGCCACGCACCACCGGACTCACCGACATCCGCCAGATCGCCGTCAGCCGCCTGCTCCTCGACAACTTCCCGCACATCAAGGCGTACTGGCAGATGATGACTCCGAAGATTGCGCAGATTGCGCTGCGCTTCGGCGCCGACGACATCGATGGAACGGTGATCGAGGAGAAGATTTACCACGACGCCGGCGCGACCACCCCTCAGGGTATGACGCGCGCCGAGCTGATGCGCCTCATCGCCGCGGCCGGCCGCGTGCCCGTCGAGCGCGACACCCTCTATCGCGCGGTCACGCGCACCGAGGAAACCTTCACCGTCGCCGTCTGACGGAGTTCAGCGGACCAGATCGGCGGCCTCGTTTTTCAGGGCCACTGGCGCCGGCTCGCGCTTCACCTCATCGCTTTCCGGCGCAGGAGCAGCTCCGGGAGGTTTCCCGGTTTTCTTCGCCCGTTTCCTGGTCACTTCCCGCAGCGCCACGAAAAACAACGCCACAAACGTCGCAGCCGTCAGCACGATGGCCGTACGCCATCCCAGTTGCGTCATGTCGCCGTACAGCAGTGCCAGTCCCGCGAAGACAAAAAACAGGTGCGCGCAGAATACCTGCAGCGATGCCTTGCCCATGGTCAGGAAAGGCTCGCGGTGGATCACCAGCACCACCCATTTCCGCAGCCACCAGAAAAAGACGGTGAACGCCACCAGATTGACCACGCGCAGCGGCCCGAGTTGCCATTTGTCCACCAGCAGCCCCAGCGCCGGCCAGTTCAGATGCGGCCCCAGCCATCCGAATCGGCAGAGGAAGAAGAAAAAACACAGCGCTCCGCACAACGGGACAGTCCAGCGCGGTACCCGGTTCAGCGGCACCTCACCCCGCGCCGACTCTGACCCCAGCCACAATCCCGTCACCCACACCGCCTGCCACGCAAACAGGTTGAATGCCCCCGTTTCATGCACGGGAATCTGCAGCTGTGTCACCTGGTTCAGGGCGTGATCGAACGCTGCCTTGAGGCCGAACTGCGCGCCCAGCCACAGCATCATACTCGCCGCCAGCACTATTCCCCACTTCATACGCCGTGCCACGGAGAGCAGCACCGGCGAAAGGAACAGGAACAGGATGTACATCGGCAAAATGTCCAGCAGCGGCGGACAATACAGCAGAAACAAGGCTCCTGCCGCGCCCGCTGCGGGATGCGCCAGGTAGAAATCCAGCATGTTCATCAGCGCCAGCCGGTGCACGTGCACCGCATAGGCCGCCACCACGGTGAAGGTGAAGGCGATCAGGGCCATGTGATACCCATAAATTTTCAGTGATCGCCGCCACAGGTGCCGGCGCACCCCGCCCGCGTCTATACTGTGTTCCCGCGAGTAAATGCGCGCCACCAGCAGCGCCGAAAGAAAGACAAATCCTTCAGCCGCAGAAACAAATCCGAAGGGCTGCGCGGCGAAATCGCTGAAGCGCGTGGGCAGATGCACGAAGATCATCCACGCCAGGAAGATTCCTCGGAGTGCATCGAGTTCGGGACGACGCTCGAGCTTGGGGAAATGCATGAAGGAGCGGCCCGCGCGTCCAGACCATATTGTTTAGACGTCAGGCGATGAACCGGGTTGCGCCGCGCTCCGGGTTGCCTTCAGCCGCCCTCAGTAGGCCGGGATTCCGGTAACGCTTTGCCCAAGAATGAGCGTGTGGATATCGTGCGTCCCCTCGTAGGTCTTCACGCTCTCCAGATTCATCATGTGCCGCATCACCGGGTAATCGTCTGTGATGCCGTTCGCGCCCAGCACGTCCCGTGCCAGCCGCGCGCATTCGAGCGCCATCCAGACATTGTTGCGCTTGGCCATCGAGATATGCTGGAACTCAGCCTTGCCCTGATCTTTCAGCCGCCCCACCTGCAGCACCAGCAGTTGCGCCTTGCTGATCTCCGTGATCATCCACGCCAGTTTTTCCTGCACCAACTGGTGGCTGGCGATCGGCTTATCGTGGAACTGCCTGCGCAGCAGCGAGTAGCGCAACGCCGTGTCGTAGCAGGACATGGCTGCCCCCACCGCTCCCCAGGCAATCCCGTACCGCGCCTGGCTCAGGCACATCAGCGCCGACTTCAGCCCGTCCGTCCCCGGCAACAGGTTCGCCCCCGGAATCCGCACATCCTGCATGGACAATCCCGAGGTCACCGACGCCCGCAGCGACCATTTCCCATGCACATCGTAGGCGCTGAAGCCTGGCCGGTCGTTCTCCACCAGGAACCCCCGCACCTGCCCGTCCTTTGTGCCGGGATCGCCATACACTCGCGCCCAGACCACCGACACGTCGGCGATCGTCCCCGAGGTGATCCACATCTTCTCGCCATTCAGCACGTATTCATCGCCGGATTTGTCGGCCCGCGTCCGCATCCCCCCCGGATTCGATCCGAAATCCGGCTCCGTGAGCCCAAAGCAGCCCAGCTTTTCGCCTGTCGCCATCTTCGGCAGCCAGTAATCCTTCTGCTCGTCCGACCCAAAGGCATAAATCGGAAACATGACCAGCGCCGACTGCACGCTGACAAAGCTGCGCACGCCGGAATCGCCGCGCTCGAATTCCTGCATCACCAGCCCATACTCAACGTTCGACATACCGGCGCAGCCATATCCGTGCAGGTTGGCTCCGAAAAAGCCCAGCTGCCCCATCTGCGGCACCAGTTCCCGCGGGAACCGCCCCTCCCGGTTGCATTCCTCAATGATGGGAATCAGGTTATCTTCGATGAACTGCCGCGCCGTATCCCGCGAGAGCCGCTCGTCGTCGTTCAGAAGGCTGTCAAAGCCAACAAAATCCACACCCTGAAAAGGAAAGGCCATAAGCTCATTTCTCCGAAACCGTCCATCATACTGGTCCGGCGGCGCCTCTGGAAACCGGCCCACACCCCCTGCCCAAACCGAAGGTCACCGAGGATTCCGGTTTACGGATTCCTCGAAATAGAGGATGATTGGCGTACGTACCCAGCGAGGACTCAAATGGCAGGAGATCTACAACTCATCTGCAGCGATTGCGGTCAGGAGTTCACCTTCACCAGCGCCGACCAGGCGTTCTTCCAGGAGCGCGGCTATTCCGCGCCCAAACGCTGCAAACCCTGTCGTCAGTCCCGCAAAAACGATCAGGGCGGCGGTTCCCAGCGCGGCGAAGCCCGCGGCACCACTGTCATCTGTTCCAGCTGCGGTCAGCAGACCACCGTGCCGTTTGAGCCGCGCGGCGATCGCCCCGTCTACTGCCGCGACTGCTACCAGGCACAAAAAGGCGCTGGGCGCGGCCGCTAGCCGCTGATCTTCATCCTGCCTGTTTTGAACGAAGGCCAACCGGCCCTCGCGCACCGCTGCGACTGTAGTTCAGGCGGCCCGCTCCGGCTTTCGCCGCTCGCCACGCCCCGACGGTGGCCGGCCCACGTTCCGGGGCTCCGTTGGATCTTCGCGCCCGGTTTCTTCCTGCCGCCGCTGCTCCGGATGTTCCCTCACCTCCGAATGCCTGCTCCTCGAATCCTGCTTTTGATCCCTGGCTTGCTCCCGACCCATAAGGCACCTCTTTAACGTCAGATGCTCAGAGCCGTTCCAGCATCTGCCGCAGCCGCTCATGCAGCCGTTGGGTAATCTCCTCCGGCGTGCCCTCCGGCCCAAATCGCATCGGCTCGCCGACACGGATCGTCAGCTGCCCCGACCGGAACCATCCCCGCCCTTTGCTCTTCAGCTCGCTCAGCCCGGCCAGCGCTATGGGCACCACCGGCACGTTCGATTCCTTCACCAGCAGCCCAATCCCCGGCCGGAACGCCTCCAGCCCGGCATGGGTGCGATGCCCCTCCGGAAATACCAGCACGTTATACCCGCGGTCCAGCGCCTCGCCCGCATGTTGGAAGGAGCGGCGGAAGCCAGCGCTGCGCGGCAGAGGAAAGGCATTGAAGAGCCCGGTGATGAGCACGTACGCTCCCGGCCCCAGATAATCCAGCCCCGCCGGACCCAGATTCCGCATGTGTCGGAAGTCCCGCAGCATGTCGCCGGCCATCGCCGCCACCACGCGCCGCCGCATCCGCCCCGGCAGCGCATAGAGAATCAGCGGGACATCATAGGCCGTCACGTGGTTGGCAATCAGCAGGACCGGCCCCGTGGGATGAAAATCCTTGGGCCGCTCCACCTTCGGCGCAGCCAGAAAGCGCGTCAGCGGCTGCGAAACCAGCTCCAGGAATCCGCTCCGCACAAGCTGGAACGGCCAGCGCCACGGCCAGCGAGGATACATGTCCTCTTCGCCCGGCTTCCGAATATCCACCGCCGCGCGCGTCGGCGCAGCCGTAGCCGCACCCGAGCGCGGCTCCGAGGATTCCGGAGCAGCTCCTGCCGGCGTGTCTCCACCTTCCGCCGATGGCTGCTCCCCCAGGCCCAGCGCTCGCCGCAGATCCCCGAGCGTCTCGGTGCGCTCCAGCGCTTCATCTTCAATGGTGAGCCCCAGCTTCTGTTCGACCTCGGACTGGAGTTGCACGCGCCCGAGGCTGTCGAGGCCCAGATCTTCCGAGAGCCGCGCCGCATCGCCTGTCTGCGCTGGCGTGGCATGGCTAATGGAGAGGATCAGCGCCAGCAGCGGGTCATCTGTCGTTTCCCCGCCCTCCGCG
Source organism: Acidobacteriaceae bacterium (assembly GCA_030037475.1). Taxonomy (GTDB): domain Bacteria; phylum Acidobacteriota; class Terriglobia; order Terriglobales; family Acidobacteriaceae; genus Palsa-343. The sequence goes on along the minus strand of JASHRH010000091.1, from coordinate 7,440 downwards.
CGCTGCGCGTTCACCCACTCCGTCACCTTCGGACGCCGAATCTTGCCGGTCGAGGTCCGAGGCAAATCCAGCTCCGGCCACAGCCGCCATTGCCGCACCTGCTGGTACTCCGCCAACTGCCGGTTCGCTGCCACCACCGCCTGCTGCGCTTCTTCGCGCGATCCGCGAAACAGCAGCACCGCCACCGGCTCCGTGCCGGCGGACGTCAGCAGCGGCACCACCGCCGAGGCCTGCACGCCCGGTTGCCTGTTCAGCGCCGCCTCCACGTCCTCCGGATGCACATTCAGCCCTGCCGGCGTCACGATCACCTGGCTCTTGCGGCCAACAAACCGCAGTTGCCCCTGCTCGTCCTCTTGCGCCAGATCGCCCGTCGCCAGCCATTCGCTCTCGTTCTGCCGCAGCGCACCCTGCTGCCACGTCGCGCCGGAAACCATGTCGCCGCGCACCAGGATCTCGCCCTCATCCGTGATCTTCACGTCGCGGCCTGGCAACACCTTACCGATCGTCCCTTTGCCCGGCTTGAAGGGATGGTTGAGCGTGATCAGCGCCGACGTTTCCGTCATTCCGTATCCCTGGATCAGCGCGAAGCCCAGCGTTGTCCAGAATCCTTCCAGCTCCGAAGCCAGCGATGCGCCACCGCAGACAAACGCCCAGAATTTGTAACCAAAGAGGCGATGAATTCGGCGAAAGCGCCACCACCGCGTCCACACCTTTTGCGCGGCCGCGGCTTCCATCTCGCCCGCCAGCTCCGGGTTCGCCGCCAGCAAATGCGAACGGAGCAGATCGAGCACGCGCGGCACCGAGCACACCACCGAGATCCGCTCCCGATGAATCAGCTCCACTATGCGCTGCGCCTGCAGCCGATTCTCAAAATGCACCTCCGCCGCCAGCAGCGGCGGAATCCACAACCCCATAAACTGTCCGAAGACGTGGCTCAACGGCAGGGTGTGCAGAAAGCGGATGGGGTGAAAGATGCGCTCGTATTTGAGGTATTTCGGCACCTCGCGCTCGATTGGATCCAGGCTTGCGAGCACGTTGCGGTGCGTGTGCACGATGCCCTTCGGCTCCGCCGTCGTGCCCGACGTGAACAGAATCTGAAACGGCGTGTCCAGCGTCAGCCTCGGCTCACGCAAATCGCCGCCCGGCGCCTGCGGCAGCACGTTCGTGAATTCCTCAAACGCCAGCCGCGGTACATCCCCGGCAATCTCCTGCAGCCGCTCCTCATCGCCCACCACCAGGCGCGGTCGCGTATTCTCAATCACCCGGTTTGCGAAATCCGCGGCCCCGCCCGGATCCAGGGGCACGGCAATCACCCCTCGTTGCAGGCATCCGAAGAACGCGCCCAGCCACGGGAGCCCGTTCTGCCCCAGGAGCACGACGCGTTCGCCCATGGGAATTTCGCGCCGGATCAGCTCTGCGGCAAAACGGTCGGCCATGCCGGCGAGTTCCGCCCACGTCGACGCCACGCGCCGATTCCCGCGATAGACAACGACCGCCGTAGCGTCGCCATGGCGCCGAAAATCATCAGGAAATGTGGCAAGATGCGCGCGCATGCCGTGACCCTAACCTATTAGAAGCCCTGAAAGCCCGGACGCACCCACAGCAACGAGAAACTGAGCCCTGAGGCTTAACTTCGTGCGAAGTCGATGTACCCCCGCTCAGGATCCGTCCGCACCAGCTTCACGCGCACCCTGTCGCCGACGTCGATGCCCTTGCCGTCATGCACCAGCATGCCTTCCACGTGCGGCTGCAGCGTGCGCACAAACGTCCCGTGCTCGTTTACCCCGGTCACGATCGCGTCGAAATTCTGTCCGATGCGTCCGCTCATCGCCACCGCCGCGATCCGCTTCTGCATCTCCCGCGAGACCTTGCGCTCCGCATCCTCCATGCGCGTGCACTGCGCCGCAACCTGCGCCAGCTCATCGTCTGAATAGGGCGACTGCTGCCCCGCCATCATCGCTTTCAGCAGCCGCTGCATCACCAGATCGGCATAACGCCGGTTGGGCGCCGTCGAGTGCGTGTAGTGCTCCACCGCCAACCCAAAATGCCCCTGCGCCGGCGCGCCTGGACGTTCGAGCACGTACTCGCCTGGACCCAGCAGCTTGATCACCGCCAGCGACAAATCCGGAAAATGTTCCGGATCTTTCGCCTGCTGCGCGCAGAGGAAATCGTGCAGCGGCTTCGGATCAGGATCCGCCGGCAGCTTCGTTCCCTTCTGCGCCGCCAGCTCCACGATGCGATCCCACCGCTTCGGCGTCTTCACCACCCGCCGAATCGACGCGTAGCCCTTCGTGTCCAGCATCCGCGCCACCGCGCCATTGGCGGCAATCATGAAGTCCTCGATCAGCTGCGTGGCGTTGTTCTTTTCCTCGGCCTCAATCTCGATACTGCCATCGCTCACCCGAATCGGTTGCGTTTCCAGCGTCAGTAAATTCAGCGCGCCATGATTGAATCGCTGCCCACGCAGCCGCTGTGCGATTCCGTTCTGCATGCGCAGTTGCTGCTCGAGCTCGGCCGACGCCGCCACTTTCGTTGGCGCCGCACCTTCGCCCGCCAGCCACGCGCCCACCGATCGATATGCCAGTTGTCCCTGATTCACCACACGCGCCCGGTACACATCGCTCGCCGTAATCTGCGCCTGCGCGTCGACCGTGAACTCAATCACCACCGCCGCCCGCTCCTGGTCCTCCAGCAGCGAGGTCGTTCCTGTCGAAAGCTCATTGGGCAGCATGCCGAAATTTTCCACGCCTGTGTAGACCGTGGTCGTCTCGCGCAGCGCGTGCTGGTCGATCGGCGACCCCTTCGGCACGTATGCGTCCACATCGGCAATGCCGATCAGCACGCGATGCCCGCCCGCCACCGGCTCCGCGTACTCGATCTGATCCAGGTCCCGCGAGGTGTCGTTATCGATCGAGGACCAGAGCAGCCCGCGCAGGTCGCGCGCGGTCGCCGACGCCTGGGGCGGGTGCTCCCGCAGTTGCTCCAATTGCTGCTCAATGGCCGGCGGATAATCCGGCTCGAAGCCGTGCTCGATCATCGTCCGTCGTGCCGCCGCGCTCAGATCGAAAGAATGCGCATGATTCCCCGAATGTCCCATCCAACCCTCGAAAACTGCGGGAAGGCCAAGCCTATCACGCCCAGCGTCACGCCGATCCCCGCTATCCCAGCGCTCCTGGCCGTCCGATCCACCCACCTCCGCCCCTCACTGAGCTTCTTCAAAGGGCACAGCATCGCTGGTTCATCTATGTCGATTACACGGTCCCCGTCGAACCCATCCGCCAGGAACTACAGCGCATCTGCGAATCCACCAGGCTCTGGGCGGGCAAAGTCTGCGTCCTGCAGGTCTCCGATTTCATGCCCAACGTTATGCAGCTCCGCGCCCTGATGGACGCGAGCAACTCCGGCGATGCCTGGGACCTGCGCTGCTATGTGCGCGAGCACCCCATCGAATTCATCCGGAAGCATTATCCCGGCGGTCTTCCGCACTGCCGCGGCGAGTTAGACATGGCTTAGGAAAACAGGAAGCGTGAGGCGGAGAAGCCTGGCCTGCTCAGCGGTCCGGGCCAGGGCAAAGAGAGGGAGGAGGCTGCGCCGCTTCCCGGAGATTCGCTGCGCCTCGCGGCGTAACTGCCCTGATTGTTGGGAAAGGCGCCAGTCAGAACCGGCCGCGCGCCTTCATCCGTTCCACGACGAATTTCGGCACCAACCCATCGACCGACCCGCCCAGCCGGAACACGTCCTTCACCAGCCGCGAGCTCACGAACGAGTACTGCGCGTCCGGCATGAGGAAAATGGTTTCCAGTTCCGGCGACAGCCGCCGATTCATCAGAGCCATCTGCAGTTCGTACTCGTAGTCGCTGATGGCGCGGATTCCGCGCACCACCGCGTGCGCTTTCTGCTCGTGAGCAAAATCCACCAGCAGTCCGTCGAAGGTCGATACCGATACATTCTCAAACTGCGCCGTTCCCTCCGACAACATCGCCACCCGCTCTTCCACGGTGAACAGTGGCGGACTTTTCGCGGCATTGCGAAGGATGGCGACAACCAGATGATCGAAGATCTTCGCCGCGCGGGCAATCAGATCCAGGTGGCCGTTGGTCACCGGATCGAAGCTGCCGGGATAGATCGCCTTGACGGTGTTCACGCCTGTTGCATTGTATCGGGTTTCGCGGCGGGCCTGCGGAATCCGGCACTCCGCGCTTCAACCGTGCTTCAGCCGCGCTTCGCCCCCGCCGCCATCGCGAGCCCGTCCTGCGTGTTCAGCGAGTGTTGCCGTGCCGGCCCCGTCGACTCGCGCACTACCAGCTCCGGCTCCATCACGATTTCCGCCGGCCATTCCTGCGACGGATCGGCAATGCGGTCCAGCAGCGCCTGCGCCGCCTGCAATCCCATCTCCCGCAGAGGCTGCTTCACCGTGGTCAGGCTCGGCTTGCAGTAAGCCGCCGTAACAATATCGTCAAAACCCACGACCGAGATATCTTCCGGCACTCGCAGGCCCGCATCGGTGATGGCGCGGATCGCGCCAATGGCTGAAATATCGTTGAAGCAGAAAATCGCGGTGAATTCCCGCGTCCGCTCCAGCAGTCCCTGCATGACCTGGTATCCGGCCTCAGGTGTCTGCCGCGTTTCCTCGAGCTGAATGCACAGCTCCGGTACGACGGCAATGTCCATCTGCCGCGCCACGCTCAGAATGCTCTTCCAGCGGTATTTGGCGTCCGTGATGCCCTGCGCGCCCTGCATGAACGCAATCCGCTCATGGCCCAGCTTTACCAGGTGCGTCAGTGCCAGCCGCGCCGCCAGGTCGTGATCCAGCACCACGTTCGTCACGCCCGGCGCGGGGTTGTGCGACGACACCGCGACCGCCGGCGCCGGCACGTGAATGTGCGCTGGAGTATCCAGCAGCAGCAGTCCGTCCACCGCCCGCTCCATCAACCGCCGCGAGTATTCTTCCACCAGCTCCGGCCGCCGGTAATGGCTTGCCGTCACGTAGAAGTAGTGCGCCTTCAGCAGCCGCTTCTCGATGGCGCTCATCACCACCGGGAAATACCCGTCGCTCAGGTCCGGCACAATCACGCCTACTGACATGCTGCGGCTGTTGCGGAGCGAGCGGGCGAAATAGTTCGGCCGGTAATGGAACTTTCGCGCTGCCTCAAACACGCGATCGCGCGTGCGCTGCGGAATCGATCGCCCCGCCGGCGAATTGTTCAGCACCAGCGAAACCGTCGTCTGCGACAAACGCAGGTACTCGGCCAGTTGCCGAAGGTTCAGAGGTGGTTTTGCGGGATTGACGACCCCGGACTTGCTCCGGTGCGGGGTGGCTGCGGTCTCCTGCTTCCCCTGAGTCATCTGCTTCGCGCACCCTGGTACGACACACTATAGAACACCCCACCATATCAGATTCTCAGGGATCAGGCTTCTTCCCAGCCGCCAAATACGTCCCGAAATGCGGCACAAATCTCGCCCAGCGTCGCGCGCGCCCGCACGCAGTCCAGCAGAAACGGCATCGTATTCGCCGCGGAGACGCCGTCCCGCGTCCCCTGCGGCTCCGTCGCCGCCGCCCGCCGCAGCGCGTCCAGCGCCTTCCGCGCCGCTTCGCCGGAGCGCTCCGCCCGCAGCTTCTTCAGCTTTTTCGCCTGTGCCTCGCGCACGCTCTCGTCGATGTACAGGATCTCCGGCGCCGGATCATTGATTGTGTAGCGGTTCACGCCCACGATAATCTTCTCGCCTGCTTCCACCGCGCGCTGGTACGCATAGCTGGCCTCGGCGATCTCCTTCTGCGGATACCCCGCCTCAATCGCCTTCACCATGCCGCCCATTGCATCGAGCCTGCCAAAGTATGCGAACGCCCCCTGCTCCATCTCCAGGGTCAGCTTTTCGACGAAATACGATCCTCCCAGCGGATCGATTACGTTGGCCACGCCCGACTCATATGCCAGAATCTGCTGCGTCCGCAGCGCAATCCGGGCCGCGTCTTCCGTCGGCAGGGCCAGCGCCTCGTCGAAGGAGTCGGTGTGCAGCGACTGCGTGCCGCCCAGCACGGCGGCGAGCGCCTGAATCGCCACGCGCGCGATATTGTTCTTCGGCTGCTGCGCCGTCAGCGACACGCCCGCCGTCTGCGTGTGGAAGCGCATCCACTGCGAGCGCGGCTGCTGCGCTCCGAACCGCTCCGTCATCACGCGATACCAGATCCTGCGCGCCGCCCGATACTTCGCAATCTCCTCGAAGAAATCGTTGTGCGCGTTGAAAAAAAAGCTCAGCCGCGGCGCAAAATCATCCACGGTCAGCCCGCGCCGCAGCGCCCACTCCACGTACTCCACGCCGTCGTACAGCGTGAACGCCAGTTCCTGCAGCGCTGTCGAGCCGGCCTCGCGAATGTGGTAGCCCGAAATCGAAATCGGATTGAACTTCGGCGTGCGGCGCGCTCCAAACTCCAGGGTGTCCACCACCAGCCGCATCGACGGCGCGGGTGGATACAGATACTCCTTCTGCGCGATGTACTCCTTCAGGATGTCGTTCTGCAGTGTGCCCGACACGCGCGCCCAGTCAGCGCCCTGCCGCTCCGCCACCACCAGATACATCGCCCACAGCACGGCCGCCGGCGAATTGATCGTCATTGAGACCGTGGTGCTCTCCAGCGGAATCCCCGCGAACAGCGTCTCCATGTCGTCGATCGAATCGATCGCGACTCCGCACTTGCCCACTTCGCCTTCGCTCTGCGGATCGTCGGAGTCGCAGCCCATCAGCGTGGGCAGATCGAACGCCACCGACAGGCCGCCCGCGCCCCCGGCCAGCAGGTATTTGTAGCGGAGGTTCGTTTCTTCCGGCGATGCGAACCCGGAGAATTGCCGCATCGTCCACAGCCGCCCGCGATACCCGGTCGGATGGATCCCCCGCGTGTAGGGCGGCTCGCCCGGCATCCCGAGATACGCCGCCTGATTCGCAGTCCAGTCCTTCGGCAGATCCGCCTCGGTGTACAGCCGTTGCACCGGCATGCCGGAAATTGTCGTGAACCGCGCATTCCCCGCTTCGTCCCGGTTGACGCCCGTCGCCGCGCCCACGGGCTGCTCCGGATTCTTCCTGAGCGCCGGCTCCAGCGTCTCCCGCTCCCAGCGCCGCTCCTCCGCAGACGGATGGTGCCCTTCCGCTCCCTTAATGGCGGGGATCTCGGGAAGATTGGCTTCTTTCTTGGCCATAGAACGCTACAGCATAGGCGCGGTCATGGATTGGAGGCAAGCCGGACTCGATGTCTCTATTGACGGACCGGCCAAATTTCCATCGCAAACTCGCGATAACTGTGGATCAGCTCGAAATCCCTCTGGTTCGAAGTAACCAGACGAAGTCCGTGATCGCGAGCGGTTAGCGCAATCAGGACATCGAAATGCATCTCTCGAAGCCGAGATGGCTCGACACCGCGGTCCTTCCGAATACTCGCCAGCACTC
>JASHRH010000090.1 GCA_030037475.1 Acidobacteriaceae bacterium | reverse complement strand
GCCCGAAGATGGGCCCTTATCTGGCGACGCTGGATGCGTGGTTGGAGGCCGAGGAGAAGTTGCCGGCGCGCGAGCGGCGCACGGCGCAGCGGGTGTACGAGGCGCTGTGCCTGGAAGGTTACAGCGGTACAGCGGCCACAGTTCGACGGCACATGCGCGCCTTCGAACGGCGCCGTCACCCGATTGCGACCGCCTTTATTCCGCAGAGCTTCGCTGCGGGGGAGGCGTACCAGTTTGACTGGAGTCACGAGCACGTCGAACTCGGCGGGCTCGAGCAAGTTGTGAAGGTCGCCCACGTTCGGCTGTGCCACAGCCGTGCATTCTTCCTGGTGGCCTATCCTCGAGAGAGCCAGGAGATGGTGTTCGATGCGCACGCCCGCGCGTTCGCCTTCCTGGGCGGGGTGCCACGGCGCGGCATCTACGACAACTTGAAGCCCGCGGTCGATGCGATCTTCGTTGGCCGCGAGCGCCGCTACAACCGGCGCTTCCTGGTGATGTGCAACCACTATCTGGTGGAGCCCACAGCCTGCACGCCGGCGGCGGGCTGGGAGAAGGGCCAAGTCGAGAACCAGGTTGGCAATGTGCGCGAGTGGGTGTTCACCCCGAAGCTGCGCTTTGCGGATCTGGCGGAACTGAACACGCACTTGAGCGCGCGCTGCTGGCAACTGGCACGCGAACGCTCTCATCCGGAGCAGTCCGAACGCAAGGTCGTCGAAGTCTGGCACGAGGAGCGCTCGAGCCTGCACGCGATGCCGACGGCCTTTGACGGCTATGCCGAGAAGTCCTGCCGGATCTCGGCGACCTGCTTGGTGAACTTCGAGCGCAACCGCTACAGCGTGGAATCTCGTTATGTCGGGCAGGTGGCCACCGTCCGCGCTTATGCCGAGCGGATCGTTGTGTTCTGCGACGGACAGGTGATTGGCGAGCACCCGCGCTGCTTCGAGCGCGGCCGTACGCTCTACAACCCCTGGCACTACGTGGCGGCACTCGAGCGCAAACCAGGAGCGCTGCGCAACGGGGCACCCTTCAAGGACTGGAATTTGCCTGCGGCCATGACACGACTGCGGGAGCGGCTGGCCAAGCACCCCGACGGGGATCGCCAGTTCGTGGACATCCTCTCGATGGTCGCCCTCTATGGGCTTGAGACCGTGAGCGAGGCATGCGCCGTGGCTTTGGATGAGCAGGTCGTCACCAGCGCCCACGTCGTGAACCTCTTGCACCGCAACTCCCAGTCTGCGCGTGCGCCGATCCTGCAGGTACCCGAGGCACTGAAGCTGACCGTGGCACCTGCCGCCAACTGCGATCGCTACAACCAACTGCTGCGGCCGCCTTCGGCCGTGAGCCGGCTGCCTATCCCTCATCCACCGGAGCACACCGATGCAAACTCAGCTGATCGAACAACTCAAGGGGCTGCGCCTGCGGGGCATGGCGAGCGCACTGGAGGAAAGCCTGACGGCGTTGAGTCAGAAGAGGCTCGCCCCGACCACCTGGCTGGCGCAACTGCTGCAGGCGGAAGTAGCTGACCGGCAGGCCCGCTCGTACCAATACCAGTTGCGCCTGGCGCGCTTCCCCATGCCGCGTGATCTGGACTCCTTCGACTTCCGCGAATCCCTGGTGAATGAGACCCAGATCCGCCAGCTGCACACCGGGGAGTATCTCGGCACGGCACGCAACATCGTGTTCGTTGGCGGAACGGGTACCGGGAAAACGCACCTGGCCACGGCTTTGGCTCGTCAGGTGATCCTGCAGGGTAAGCGGGCGCGCTTCTATAGCGTCGTGGATCTCGTCAACCAGCTCGATACCGAAAAGCGTGAGGGTAAGGCCGGCCGCTTGGCCACTCGGCTGCTCTACCAGGACGCCATCGTCCTCGATGAGCTCGGCTACCTACCGTTCTCGCAGGACGGTGGGGCGCTGCTGTTCGACCTGATCAGCAAACTCTACGAGCGTGTCTCGCTCATCGTCACGACCAACCTGTCCTTCGGCGAGTGGAGCAACGTGTTCGGCGATGCCAAGATGACCACGGCGCTGCTCGATCGGCTCACGCACCGCTGCGAGATCATCGAGACCGGCAATGACAGCTATCGCTTCAAGAAGCGCAGCTGACAAAAATGAGGGATACCGAGGTAGCGGGTACACCCACGATCGCCGCTCTCAGGGCTTCCTATGCGGTCGACTCCTCCCAAAGCAATGGAAAAAGACTTTCTGCCCGGCCTTCGGCCGGTCAGGCTGCGTTGCGGTTGGAACCGATGGAGAGAAGATCTCGGATCAAGAAAAAACCGACCTACCCCGGTCAATCTTAAATGTCCGTCCCTGGTCAACGTTGGATGCCCGTTGACAACCTCGATGCGACCGGCGTACTTCTGCGCAGCGACGCGCAGGGCCGCCTCGAGGCTGGCATCGCTCCGATCTCGCATGACGAGCCTCGGCCCCGTATCGCGGAACACCTCCACTCCATCGGCTCGGCGGTAAATGACCACCAACCGCGCGGCATCGACTTCGGCCCGCAGCGATGCCACGGTGAAGAGGAGCTGCTCAGTCACTTCCTCGCCTTCAATGGCGTCCTCACGCTGCCGATGGCGTTGCGCGCGATAACGAATCCCGCGCAAGGCGGACTTGGCGGCCTCATCCCCTGCGAGAGCTTGTCGCTCGAGCCAGCGCCACCAGACTTCACTGCGCGGCAGCTGTTGCGTGAGGGCTCGGCGCTCATCGCGATGACGGCGCTGCATCGCCTCGCGTTGCGCTGCCGCCTTGAACGCCCACAGTGAC
>JASHRH010000089.1 GCA_030037475.1 Acidobacteriaceae bacterium | reverse complement strand
TCGTTTCCACATCATGGATTTCTTCCTGACTTATGACATTGACAGCACGCCGCCATTATTCCAGAGCACACCCGACTCGTCCGGAAGCGTTGTTGGTAAGTTGGAAAACCATGTAGTGATGGCTGTGCCGATATTAGTGGCCTGCAACATCGCACCCAATGCGCCGGCAGTGTTGCGCAATTCGCAGATGGCCCCTTTGGCAAATGCAATTGCCGTCGTTCCTTCTTCGCCCCGCGTAACAGTAAATGTTGTGCCATCGGTCGCCGTGCAATAAACGATTTCGATGTCCCCGCTGGTATCCTGCAGCGTGAGTGGGAAATAATCGCCGTCACTCAAGGTAGGCGCGCCTGCCGCATCGGCAACAGTGAGGCTGGTAGCGCTATCGGTGATCGATGCGGCCAAAGTCGTCGAAAAATTGTTGGCAAAGAGAATAGACATCTCAGGCCGCCTCTAAGATGATCGCTCGCGACTCCCCGCCCACGATGATCGCTCGCGACTCAAACGGGACGATGATTGTGCGGTCGCCTCTCGCAACGTGCTCCCCGCCCACGATGATCGCTCGCGACTCAAACGGGACGATGATTGTGCGCGGAGAAGGATAACGATGGATAACGGACGTGGCAGATGCGAACGGTTCTATTGTCTGTGCGGCGATGATTATTGCGTCATCATTGCTAGTTGTAATCTGAACGAAATCTGGAACAGTTTGCGCGGCTGTCGCAGCCACAAGAGCGCGCGCCGTGACGGCCCGGACTGTCTCGACCGCATCAATCGCGGCGACGTTGATCGCATACGTGTTGATCGGGGCCGTCGAATTTGCGGGAAGAAAAAAGCTAGGAATTTGCTGCGCAGCGGAGGCGACAACCAGAGTGCCCCCCGTGAAATCCGGCGTAAAATTGGCAATTGTCTGTGCCGCGGCAGCGTCGACTTGGACTGCACCTGTTGCAGTTGATGTGAACGCTGGAACCGTTTGAGTGGCGACGGCGATAATGTCATTGACGACTGTCTCGACCGCATCAATCGCGGCGACGTTGATCGCATACGTGTTGATCGGGGCGGGCGTTGTCACCGATCATGCTCCCGGTGCGGTCTTGGTGTAGCCCGTTAACTGCACAATCTGATCGGCCGCGATGCTGGTATTATCGAGCGTCATGTCGCCCCCGCCGCTAGTCGCCGTGATCGTTCCCTGCTCGCAACAATTGGTGCCCCCATCCGTTGGGCCGCCTGATGGATAAATACGATAATAAGCCGCCGTGCCCGCATTCGATGCGTTGGTGCTATAGACATTAGAGCTTGATATGGCGTTCCCTCCGGCCGCCATGGAAATCGAGCCATCTGCTGCTGTCGTCGTCCATGTTTCGTCGAGCGTAAACGATGCAAGCACCGTGTTGCTGTCGGCGTCGGCGGGCTCTTCCGGCATCGTTCCTGCCATGATTTCCAGGACGGGTGAGGCGCCGATCGTCGTCGCCCATTCGGTGACCAGGTTGTTGCGCAGCGTCGTTGACCACTGGACGGTCATAGAAACCTCGCCTTGGTACGGGAAATCGCCCGTTGCTGGCCACGCTCGCCCATGTTCGACAATGCGCCCAGGCGGCTCTCGAACTTCTTGGTCATGGCCATGGCCAACCCCGGATTGGCAAATTCCTTGCCCGGCGTCGCCAGCACAATTCCGGCGGCACCGGCGGCGATGTCATCGGCATAGAACCGATGGAGGAAGTCCGGCAATAGCTGTGCTTCCGATATCGGCTTGAGGATGAATTCGACGATCAGCGTGCCGCTCGAGCGCGGGATAGCTTGGATCGAGCCGAAGTGCGGACACACATAATGGCGCGCGCCGAACCCTCCGATCGGCATGATCCGCCAATTCGGCCAGCGCGCGGAAAGATCATCCATGCTGATCGGGGTAAGCGGGATCGCATTGTGCAACGGCGGTGGCGTGCTCGCATCGTGCAGAAATGGCGGCGCAATCGCGCAGGCGGCGACCTCATAGAGGACGCTCTCAGATGGCACCGCGATCGTTTCCGCATCCTCCCCGTCGGTTCCGATGGTATCGTGATCGCGCCATAGCCGTGTGCGCTCACAAAAGCGGATCGCGGCCTGACGGATGGCGCGCTCGATCAGAGGTTCCGGTGCGGCCGGCGCCTCGACTTGTACGCGCGGGATGAATTCTTCAATCTCGATCATGTGCCGCTTGCTTGCTTAGCATTTGGGCTGTTGACGGCGGTCGATTTTTCCTCAACGCCGATCGCGGCGCTGAAAGCCTGGAAATGCGCTTGCGCCGTCGGCAGGCTGCCGCCAGGCGCATCTTTCGAGAGCGCCCGGTAAGCGACATAATCGATCAGCGCGGGCTGATAGAAATCGGGAATAACGATGTCCTGCGTGTAGTCGCCGTCATCGTCGGCTTCGATGGGGGGCAAGTCCTGCACCAGCACCGCTTCAATGAGGCCCGTGCCGTCGTTACCGGGATAGACATAAAAGCTTGTTGGATCGTCCTCGTCATAGGCGAATTGCCGCGCTTCCTTGCGATAAGGAACAACCTTCGGCGAGTGCCAATGCGGAGAGACGGCGTCGAGCGCTGCGCGGGAGGTAACGCTGATGGCGCGGCCGCCGACCCGCGGAGGACCGGCCGAGACAAGATTGCGCACCACGCGCAACAGGCTCAGATAGCCGGAACCGATCGTCTGCCAAGTCCCGGCCTGCAACGCCAGCGTCGTATTGATGGATGCGGCCGCCGGATCGGCGAGCACGATGGCGTCGATGCCGTCGCCGATCCAAATGGCGAGCTCGGGGAAAGTCCAGCGTACAGCGCTCTCGTCGTTAAGCAGATAGCCGACCGCGGCCATGATCTCCGACGCGGCAGTAGACATGGTTTTCGCTTATTTCTTGACGCTGGGAATCGGTTTCGCAGTTGGCCTCGGGGAAGGGAGCGGAGTCTGAGTGCTTGCAGGCGCCGTGCTCCCCGCGGGCTTGAGTTGCGTTGCAGCGGGCTTGAGCTGCGCTGCGGCGGAGCTGAGGGCGGCGGAGACCACCTTTTCGGCCTTCACGTCATCGGAAACCGGCTCGGCGCGCGCCGGATCGGCAATACGATAGCCCTCTTTGATTGCGAGCAGCTTCTGGATCGCGGCGTTGTCGGCCACGTCGCAAATCTGCCGCGGATCATTGGCGGTCGAGCTGAAGGTATAGGTGACGCCGCCGATTTCGACTTTTGTGCCACCTTTACGCCGGATGATGCTCTCGATCTGCATAGATGTGTGTCTCCACAGAGAAGAAGACGTGCCGCCAACGATAGCACTTCCAATGCACGTCGGAATTTAGCCGGTGTAGTAGAGGGTGAGGCCGATCGTCCCGCCCTTGGCCGTCGCCGGACCGGTCTCGATTTCGATGCCGATGCCGACCGGCTCTACCGGAGTAGAAATGTCGTTGCCGTAGGGGTCCTCGAATGTCTCGCGGAAGGCGCTGGTGAGCGTCGGACGCACGACACCGCCAGCCTGCGCCGTCGTCGCGCCATCGATGATCGAGTCGTCGCAAGTACGCGACGTGTCATCGTCGCCAAAGGTGCCCGACATGACGCCGACATTGAAGGTGATTGTCGGCGAGTCGCCGCTGTCCAACTGATCGGTATCGACAATGGCGTCGAGCAACTGGCAACCGGTGGGCAAACAGCCCATCTCGATGATCGTGTCCGCCGCCACCTGATCCGCGGCCAACGTGACCGAGGCGCGATAGGCGCAGACATTCGCCGCCGACGGCGTGGGCGCGATCTGCGCGCCCAGCGCATATTCCGATTGAATGAGCGTGGTCATGTGCGTTCCTCAGACCGGGTTAAGTGACCACCGGCGCCGTGGCGTAGGTGTCAAGTGCGATAACGCCGAAGTCGGCGGAATTGAAGGTCGCCTTCTTCGCACCAATGATCGTGCCGGCCGCGACCGTCGGCTCATTGCCGTAGTCCTTGGTGTCCTCTTGCCAATCGAAGCGCAGGCCGCCCTTGGTCCCGAAAGCAATGACGCCAGCCTGGCGCCCCATGAACAGGGCGCGCGCCGCATCGAGATCGGAATCGGCGCCGTAGTCGTTGAACCGCACGACGTATTCGTGGCTGTGCAGCACTGCGCCATCGATAAGGCCGAGGCCGCCCTTGAAGATCGGGCTGTCCTTGCCTTCGGCCGCCGCCGCCGCTTTCTGAATGTCGAGCCAGCCGCCGGTCGCAGTATTTGTGCGCAAGTTGTATTCGTTGTACGGCGACATGACCACGACATAATACATCGAGCCGCCGACGGTGACCGGGAGCATGTTGGCAAGCTGCGGGTCTTGCGCGCGCATCATCTTGGCCGTTACCACCGCCGCCTGCACAAGCGAATAGTCCATCGTGTCTGACGATGTGATAGTGGCCGCGCTTGTGGCCCCGCCGCCGTAGAGAATATGGTTGGCATCGGGCGCGGTGAGAGCGTTTCCAGCCATGCCTGCCCATGTCGTTTCGACGATGTAGTCAGCATTGATGCCGCGCGCGCCCGACAGATAGATGAACAACATCTGGTCGAGGAAGGCGGACCAATAATCGGACAGCCGGTCGCGCGCCGTCTTGCGCAGATCGTGCGCCGTGCGCTTGCGCGTCATGCGGCCGCCGGCCGACACGGATTTGCGCACCTGATCGATGTTCACTTCGTCGGAATAGAACTGCAGCGCCTCTTCGTTGCCCTCAAGGCGCTTGTCCCCATAAGTCGGCTGCCCCATGAGCTGCACCGAGAGGTCATAATCGACCGTGTCGCCAGGGCCCGCCTCAAGGTCGGTGAGGCGCTGAATAATGGAATTCGGACTGGTGCCGATGAACCGGCGCTCAAAATAGGACTTGGCGAGAGTTTCAACAAACAGCGATGCTGACCATCGCTTGACCGCCATCGGGCTGCCAAAGGGAATGACCGTACGCATAAGACGTGGCTCCTTGTGAGCGCGTTGCGATCACAATCGGCACGTCTTGCGCTGATTGGGGACGGAGGTTTGCTTACACCAATGCCGATGATTTTGCAAGAGGGCCACGCGGCTCGCCGCTCAACCCAAAATTAATCTTATGTTCACGGTGCCGAATGACGCGGATAAGCAAATCGCGCGGCATATCGAAGACGAGACGCACGATCTGTCCGCTCTTGTGCGCAACGCGCATCGAGCAGAACAGATCGCCGGTGCGTTCTTTGATATCGACGGTCTCGCCGATCTTTACATCATAGGCCAGCATTGCGCCTCACGCTGCGCCCGCCAGATATTCGTCGCGATCGGCCGGCGACATTTTCGCCAACGCGTCTTCATATGCAGTCGGGTCTTTGGTCGACAACTGTTCGAGGCGCGCAAATTTGCCGCCACGCGGATCCTCGACCGTATCGCTCGGCACGCGGGCGAGCGTCGGCGGGATTTGCGGTTTCTCGCTTTTCGGCGGCAGCTTGGGCGCAGGCTTCGCCGCGGCTGCGGCTGCAGGTGGCGCTTTCGGCTTGGGCGGAGTTGCCGTGCGGCCCATTGCCTGTTCCAGATTTGCGTGCGCCTGGCGCAATAGGCGCGGATCAAACGGATCGTCGCTCTCCATCTGCAAGCGCCGGACCTCCGCATCCAGGGCGTTGTAGAGCACCGGATTCTTCGGAGCATATTCAGGGTGATCGTGCAGGAATTTTCCCACGACGACTTTGACGAAATGCGTCTGCCGCATCTGGAACGCCATCTCGGCGCGGTCGACCTGCTTGGTCAATTCGGCTTTCTGCGCATTGACCGATGCAAGCTCTTTGTGGAATTGCGATGCATTGAGTTTGCCGGCGTCGAACTGTTCGGCGATCTCATTTGCTTTTTGATCCAGCGCTTGCAATTCTTGTTCGGCGTTGTCAGGAAGTTGCCAATCTGGCACGCCAGCGACAAGATCGATATCGCTCTCTTCTTCTGAGAGAGCGCCGCTTTCCGTCCCACCTTCTGTCGCCGGGGCGGCAGGTTCAACCTTTGTCACTGGCGTCTGCGCCGCAGCCGTAGGCGTTGTTTCCTCAGTCGTTGCGGCTTGCTCTTCGGTCGTCTTGGTCGCCTCGATTGCCTCTGGCGTTTCAACTCCCGTTTCGGTTTCCTCTTCGTCTTCCTCTTCTTCATCTGATGCATTGATGCCGGCTAATTCCTCTGGCGTGAATTGAGCCAGCTCGTCATCGCTGAGCTTGCCGAAGAGTTCGTTGCGTTCTTCATCTTCCTCGGGCTTCGGCTGTTCCGGCGCTTGCGCAGCCGCGGCGGCATTATCGCCAGTAGCCGCCGTTTCTGGGGTCGGCTTTTCCTTTGGCGTCGCCGCGGAATCGACCTCTTCGATTGCGGTGACCGTAGATGTTGCAAGTTTGGGCATGTCATGCGTCCTTTTGCGTTTGAACCTTGATTGCTAACGACATTGTGTGGATCGGTGGCCGCGAGAAGAAATCGCGCCGACATGCGTTGGCTACCGCGTCTCTAGCCGACTTTCCCGCGTCGAGCGCCGCCAACGCGTGCGCAGCGCCGGAGCCGACGGCATAATGGCCGTCCACCTCGAAGAGGCCGCCAGACCAGCGTCCATTACCGATATCGAGATAGTCGCAATAGACGTGAAATACGCGGCCTTTCGGTAGCACCAGGATTGCTGAAAAATCGGTTTCCAGCGCCTCGATTTCCTTTTTGGTCGGCAGGCCGGCCGCAGTCTTGATCTTGGTAATGAGGTTGACGACGGAGCGCACGTCGGCGTCGCCCGCGCTCCCGAACAGGCCGCCGCTTTGCAAGCGCACGAGTTTCACGACTCGCGCAAGAAATTGCCATTCGTCCGAGCAGGCGCTGTCGGCCGCGAGCGTCCCGGCCTTATATGCGATTGTCGTCATTGCGAAACGCTCGTTTGTTGTATTGGCGGCTCCGCGGTTGGCGCGGGCATTTGTGCGGAGCGCGGTGCTTGCGTCGGTCGCGGTATTTGTGCAGGCGGCGTTTGCGCGGGGAGTGCTTGCGGCGGCGATGGCGGCTGTTGCGATTGCGGCCGTATGCCCGGCTGCGCGCCCTGAGCTTGTCGCGCCCGCAGCGCGGCAATCCGCTCTTGCATGGCACGCTGCGCGGGAGCACCGATGAAGCCGGCCTCGGTCAGGAGCTGATCGGCAACTGGCCCGGCGCTGGATGCGCCGTCACCTTCCAGAAGTTTGAGCGCGGCCTCAATCGCGTGCTGTTGCGTGGTGACACCCTTATCGACCACTTGCGAGAGCAACGTTTTGACCTGTGCCATCAGCCGCATGGCTTGGGCCTGTGCTTGGCCAGCTTGCGCGCCGGCCTTTGCTGCGGCCGCCTGCTTGAGCCGCAGGTCGGCTTGAGCGGTCGCGAGTTCAAGTTGTTCTTTGATCTGCCGCTTTTGCGCCGCGGCCGCCTGTTCTTGGCTGGGTGTCTCGGCGCCAGGATCAGGCATCCCGGTGGCGGCGCGAATACGAGCGACAATCTCGGCCCGGTTCGGAATGTCCATGTTCTCGACGATCAGGTCGATCATGGCGAGCGCAACTTGCGGAGCCCCGGGCATCAAGAGCCGGACAGCCTTGACGAGAGATTCGACCGCCGCCTGTCGGAGCGTCGCGTGCCAGTCAGATTCCGACAACACGAAATCGGCCTTCGTGGCGGTAATGTCATCATGCGGGAGGCCAGTATTGATCGAGACGTATTCCGGTCCGCGGGTGCCGGTGATGCGGAAGTCTTTTTGCTCACTATAGTATTGCTCGATCAACGAGAGCTCTTTTTCGCCATGCAACTGCATGGCATAGCGCAATCGGTCGAAAAGGCTCACCGTGGCGATCGAGCCCTGATCTTGCCGCCTCCCGATTGCGACGCCAGACGCCGCATTCGTCTCCTTGCCGAGGTTTTCGTCCGTAATTCCCGATTGCGATTGGATGAATTGGATGGAGCGCGACATCAATTGAATGTGTGCTTGCGCAAGATCGCGATCAGCGTTGAGTAGCATTTGCGTGCCGGGACGTTTGCGAATGATGGCGTCCGGCCGCGCGACCTCGTCCTCGAACTCCTTCATCGATATGTCGTCGGGCAGCGCATTCTCATCCATGACGACCTTGTTTGATGAGAGGATAAACAGCGCCTTCGACGCTCGTTTGTTGATATCGATTTGAATGTCGCGCAGACCGCGAATGAGGCCGTAAGGCATGCCATCGCGGCCGCGGCGGAAGCCCCAGATCGGCGTGAACGGAAAGCGATTATGACGGTATGGGCTCGGGCCATACCAGAGAAAGCCGCGATTGGTCATCAGCGCGCAATGAATGCGCATTATCGGTTTGCGCTCGACAATGGCTCTCCCAGATAAGATTTCCGCGTCATGCGCATCGGAGAAATCGTAGAGGTCGCCAGCAAATGAGCCGCCGCGCATGCGATAGGACATGACCGGACGGCGGAACCACATCTCGATGGTGCGCACGCGCGGTCGATCAATGCCGAGCAATGTGCCATGCAACAATCCTGATTGCTGATTTTCGATCTCACGTTCGTCCATGGGCTGATCGCCATCAGCTTCGATGCCCGTCTCATACACATTGGTGGTATCGATCGATTCTCCGATGAGTTGAGCGCGCTCATGGAAGACAGCACGGAGAATGTCAGCATCGACCCATTTGGAGCGCGTCAGGTAGCGCGCATCTGAGAGATCGTCTTTCGACGCGGCTGAATCCCAGAGCATGTTGCGCCATGTTTCTGCGCGGTCATAGACGGGATCGCCGGTCGCGGCGTCCTCGACGCCGCATTCGAGCCATCCGATTCCGACCTTAGTTGCGTCCGCAAAAGCTGCGCTGAGCGAGTGCTGGCTATGATTTACGTCACTCAAATATTTGAGCAGCGCCGTCTTGCGCTCGGCCGCTTGCCCTTCGCCTTTACGGCGCGGCAACACCTTGTAGTCCGTGCGCTGTCGTAATTGCGTGCCCAGCACCCAATTGATGCCAGTAGCAATCACATTGTAGACAAGCGGCATCTGCCCGCGATCGCGCAGTGTTGCGGCGTCTTTTTCGTCCCATTGGATGTGATCGTAAAAATCCTCGTCAGTCGCTTGTTCGAGGCGATTGTAGAATTGGCGGTCAAGTTCCCGCCGATAGAGACCGAGCAAAACCTCGTGCTGGCGCAGCATGTCGGGGCTGTCGAGCGTGGGTGGCGCGACGGGCTCACGCGGCTCGTCGGCCGGAATAGGCGACTCGCGGCGGTTCAAGCGTCCAGCCGCAAAATCGAATGGCCCCTGATCGTCGGGCTCGAACATCGACCCGCCGTCAAAGCTTGTTGCTGGGATTTTGGTATCGACCGACATGGTGACGCTCAATCAGCAATTTCAGCGATGTGTTTCTTGCCGCTCGCCTCGGTCAGCACCGCCTCGGCAACGACGGTGCGATCACGCGGCCGAGGTGGCACTCGCTTGATCAAATCTTCGAGATGGTCGCGGATGATGGACGCGATGCGATATGCATTCTGCGGCGACGGCGCGAGATCGAGCGACAAGCAAAAATCAATTGCAACTTCGGCGGCAAAGCGCGGGTCGCCCTCTTCCTCTGACCATATCCAGGCGAGATCGAGCGTGACGATGCATGGCGTGGTGCGTGCATGACCGATGCGGCGAAACGCCGGTACGATAACGAGACATGGGACCCAGCAATCGTCATCAGTGTCGTAGCGCCAGGTGCCATAGGCAAAGAGATCTCCGTGGCGCTGGCGCCACGCGTAGCGCGTGAGATCGAGGATGGGCGTGATCAGCCGCGTCATCACGCATCCCTCATCGCGCGCAGCTTGAACGCTGCGCCTAAGTGATCAAAATAGGCGTCAAGCGCGGCGACGGCCTCCAAATGCGCTTCTGAGGCGCCGTTCCAGTTTTCCTCAAGACAATAGCGCGCGAACGTCTGCATCAGCGGCGTCAGGCGATTGAGAGAGCGCATTCCGCGCTCGCAGGCGATATTCATCTGCTCATCCAGCGTCATGCCGCCAGCGCTCCTACGCGGCGCCGCTTGTAGCGGCCTTCGTCGTCGTGTCGCGGCGCCACGAATGCTTGCGCATGCTGCCGGATGGCGTCAGCCGCGTGCTGATGGCCGTTCTTCGTCGGCGTCTCCGACCATGCGCCAAGCCGCTCGTTCCACATCTTGCGATAATGGTCGAGATGATCGATCCCAGCCTGGCATTTGGTCTGATCGAAACGATAGCGCGGGAAAGCATCGCGCAGTTGGCGAATGCCGATCGAGATATCCGGCGTGCGCGGCACCGGCATGATGTTGCGCAGGCCGAGGGCCTCAAGCATATCCTGAGGCGTTTGCAGCGCCGTCGCCCCCCATGCCCGATGCTCGCCGTCGTGCGGCAGATAGTGCTTGCCCCACACATAGCCCAAGCTCTGCATGTGGCTGACATAGAAGGAAAACGGTTCGCCGGCGGCCTCGAAAAAATCAATCCAATTGTCCCAGCCATCAACATGCTGGTGGAACCAGATCACGGTGTCGTCGTCACGGCCGAGGTCCCAAAACGTATTGACCGGCACACGAGGATCATATGGAATATCCGTGATGCGTCCTTGCCGACGCGCGGCCGCGAGTTGCTCGGCGTAATAGGCGCCCTCGGTCGATTGCTCAAATGCTTCCTCGGGCGTCGAGGGGTATTCCTGTTTCATCAATTGCCAGTCGCCACTGAATTCGGCGTCGCGCGTCGCAAGATACCACGCACGTTGCGCTGGGCTGATTTGCTGTCCGATGGCGGCTTCCAGGCGCGCAAAATAATCGGCGGCTTTGCCGGCAGCTGGATCGATATCGCGGGCAATCTGATAATCGGCGCAACCCCACCAAGGCGTAAAGTGCAATCGATAATCGATACGTGAGAGTTTTTTGTTGCTTTGCTGCGACGCAAGCGCCGTCTGTGTCATCTCGTAAAAGGCGCCGTCACGACCCTGAGCGGTGGATTCGATGACGATGATGCCGCTCTGCGCGGCCGGAAGCGAGCCGGTGACAATCTCATGTGCCTGGTCGGGATAATGGGCACAGATGCGGCCAAATTCAGAGATGTGCAGAAATTGCAATGTGGCGGCGCGCGCTGATGTCGTGACCACGAATGACGAGCCATTGGCGAATGCGAGTTCTGATGAGCTGTCGCGAACAAGCGGGATGCGTTCTCTGAGCAATGGGGGCAGTCGATCGTAGGCGAGCTTGAGACGGCGGAAGATCGTCGTGGCGGCGTGACGATCCTGGGCGATCACGCCGGCGGCAAAATTGGGCGAGAACAAACAACTATCAAGCCCCAATAATTCCGTCGCCGTTGAATAACCGACTTGGCGCGCTTTGAGCACGATGTTGCGCCAGTGCAGGCGCCCGAAGAACCGTTCCTGATGCTCGTTCGGCTCGAATACGATCTCAGCGCCGCTCTTATCGACGATAGTGTAGAGATTTGACAGCCGCCACTTCGCGTCGGCAAGATTGCGCGCGAACGCATCGGCGGCAATGCCGGCGAGATGCGGCCCGACCTGCTCGATGCCGAGAATCGGAGCAACGCTCATTCGCCGTGCTGGCCCCAGCTATGACCGCCCCAGGTGCGTTTGGGCGCTGCGTTCTTTTTTTTCTTTTTCTTGCGAAACTTGCCGCGCTTGGCGTTGAGCGCAAACACTGCTTCACGCTCGCGCGTCACATCACCGGATTTCTTGGCGGCAGCGAGCGCCGTCTCGATCTCCTCGACCGACTTACCATCCCACATTCCTTTTTTCTTAGGATTGAGCTTGAACGGCTTTTTCTTCTGTTCCTCAGCCATGATTATTCCTTTTCGCCGCTCGGCTGCGGCGGCTGCACTGCGACAAATGCTTGCCGCGTCATGTCCCAGCATCCCACGCTTACGCCGCTCTTATGATCGATGAGCGCGCTCATCTCTGCGGCGTTGGCGAGGCAGACGCTCGCGTCCGCCATAGGCAGGATGAATTGCGGGCCGGCTGCGAGCGAGATGATGAGGAGGAAGAGCGTCATGCTCCCGCTCCTGCGATGAAGCAGCGGATGAAGGAGACGCTAACGTGATGGCCATGATCGTCATCCTGATAGACTGGCCATACGACCGCGGCGCCGAATTTGTTTGGCGCTCTGATCACCGCATCATCTGGCACCACGATCCATTGGCCGAGCAGGCGCACGCGATAAGCGTTGTTCGGACCGCCTGTATCCCAATCAACATTTTTGACCGTCTCGCCATCGGCATAGGAGCAACAAAGTCCCCTTTCGCTTGCCAAGCCATCGAACCATGATTTGAGCGGCGAATTTGCATAGCGTCCGTCATCATGCGCGTGCGCCGCTAGGGCGAGGACCAACGCGATCAACACAGCGACGCCGATCATACCGCTAATGCGCCAGAGCATGATGCGCAGCGCGATCATCTCACTTCTCGCTTGATGTCGCGGCGGGAGTTGCGGGTGATAGCTGCGCGCCGGCCGGCGGCGCTAAAGGGGCGCCGTTGCTCAGCGCTCTGACTTCCGATTCCATACTGGAGAGATCGACCTCCATGCTCCCGATCGAGTATTCGAGCGAGGCAAAAGCGGCTGGCTCGGCTTGGTCGAGCGCGTCCAACCGTTTTGATATTTGGTCGGCCTTGGCTTGATGCGCCGCTTGCTTTTGTTTGATCCGTTCAGCGACTGCGGACAGTGTGGCCATCTGGCTGTGCTCCACAGGAGGATTAGGTGTTGCGATGAGATTTGGACGCTGCAGATGACGGCGCGCTGATTGTTCGCGGACTGCGGCGAGCGCGCGCTGGATCACGACTGTGGTTGGCGTGGGGCGCGGATCGCTCACGGCTCACCATGACCTTCCGCCGTAGGTTCGTTTTGGGGCGCGCTTGCGCCGCTTTTTCTCAGCGCGCGCATTCGCTGTCGCGATCGCTTCCGATTCCGACACGCCGCGCTTGAGCATTGCATTGGCAATGCTCGCTGCTTCGTCGGCCTCGGCCGGTGTCAGCGAAGTATTATGGCGCGTCCGGAATTCTTCCCCGGTCCAAGGCATGGCGCAGCCTCGGACCAATCTGATAAAAAGTGGTCACCGAGCGCCGGTCAATCTTCCGCGGGCCGCAGCGTCGTCCCCGCGAGCCCCGCGAAAAAGGCCGCGATCGGATCACCCTCTCGCGTCCCGACGCTGACCGCGTTGAGCCGCGGATGCACATAATTCGCGGCCGCTCTCGCCGCCTCGATGCGGACATGTAGCTCGACCGCCTCATCACGCATGACACTGAGCAAATAATCGAGAGGTGTGAGGCCTGATGCCGCGACTGCGGCTGCCCGGGCAGCCGTCGCCCTATTTGGCGTGCCCTTCTTGCGCCCGCCTCGGCGCTCGCCTGGCCGCGATCCGCGCATTGCTATTCGATCGCTACTATAGTGTATCGTCGCGTCACGACGCCTCCCACCGCTTGCGCTCCTCATAGCTCATCGGGCGACAGCGCAGGCTCAGTATCTTGATTCGCACGGCGTTGATCGGACGGCCAGTTCGGGTACAATACGCTACCAGATCCGAGCGGCCGCCTTCGCCGCGCGCCAACCGGCGCAGGACGGTCAAATCGCTCTCGCTATAGGGTCGCTGACGCCTGAGCGTCTTGCGATAGCCTCGCACCAGACGACCATCCGCCAAGCTGACGATAGTGCGGCCGCTCATGCACGGTATGTACGATTGTAAATATTTATAAGTGGCTTAAGGCCGCCACCTCTTCCGCCGTGAGAAGGGCAGCCGACGATATCCAGAGGCTCGTCGTCACACGCCAGTCTCTACGGGAGGGCACGCGCACTTGGGTCGCATCGCCCTGCAGCTCGAGGACCTCGACCTCGATATAGCGACGGTGATCGTCCGGGGAATATTCCGCAGCCACATCATCAAGATAAAGCGATTAACCGCAGAAGTCCAGTGACTTATGCGCCAATCTTGATGATAATTCAGAGCCTCGTGCAGCTCACCGTCCCGACTGCCGCCGGCGCAGCTCCCGCTCGATCGCCGCGCGGACGAGGCCGACCTTGCCCCCCTCCTCGCGGGTTGCAACAGCGGCGAGGCGCTCCAGCGTGCCGGCGGCCAGCGGGACCCTGATCTGCTCGGCATAGAGCTTCGGCCGCCCGACCCCTCGCTTGGAGTGTATTTCGTGTTCACGAAATTGTGATCGGGCCATGGCGGAAAAGCGTGTACACGATATTGACCCGCGACGTCAAGGGGTATAGATTACGAGCATCAGGCTCGAAGAGGAGACGGCTCATGCCACATTTTAGCGCTGGAGGCCCCTGCGTCGTGAGGATCGCCGGGCTGCCAGGATACTACGGGCTTAACGCCCGTGATGGGACGAGACTCATAACGACACGTGGGCTCATGTCGCTACGCGCTGTGGCCCGCGACTATTACTTCATCGATGCGCTCCCTCCCTTCCGCGGCGACGCGCCCTCGGATGAGGAGCAAGCGTCCCTAGCTGCCCCGCTACTCACTGACGGCTACGGGCGACTCCTCGCAGAGAGTGAGGATGCCTGATCGCAGCGTCGAGGCCATCCGCAGCGATGGCCTCAGCGGTGCGATCGCACCAGCCCGCGCCTCGGGGATCACAGGGGCAGGAGACGCGTCATGCACAACACCATGGGGTATCGCCAGATCTACGCAGCCCGCTATCTCGGTGTCCCGATCATCACGTGGGCGCCTAATTGCTGCGGCGTAATCCCTCTGTATCAGGACGAGGCATCCTGGCTGCGTCTCGCAGATAGCGATCTCGATCTCGGCGCCGTAGGGCCCCACTATGTGCTCTGCCCTCCTCACCTCCCGCTCGGCGAGCGGCGTCGCTGGTTCGAGGCGCTCGCCGCGGAAGTCGGCATCGTGGTCAAGTGGGTGGAGAGCGAGGAGGGGCAAGCCCAGGCTATCCAGGATGATATGCCGCAGTGGAGAGCGTGGCGAGAGGCCCTGGATCTGCCGCCTGTGGAGAGCGTGGCATGACCAATCATCCGCACCGCTCGCGCAGGGCGCGCTACGACGATCTCTGCCAGCGCCTCACTGCGCGCGAGCACGCCACCGGCACTCGTAGGATCAGCTATCGGGACTGCGCATTCCGCGGCTGGGGGGTCCCCGAAGGCCTGCCCTCTATCGGCGATCGGATTAGTCACACAGACGCGCATGATGTCGAGCACGTCGGCATCGTGGTCGCTATAGGTGCGCACTGGTCAGATCAGCCGGCCGGCCTATGGGGACGGTGGATCACGATCGAGGTCCCGGCATCGTATTGGGGCGCAGATGATGTCATCCTCGAGCAACGGGCCATGCAGCTCTATTACGAGCTCGAGGATGCTTCCGCTCAATGAGGCCGCGACTGACGCCGCAGAAATTTGCGGTATTATGGCCCAGATGCCACAAGCCTCTTATGGCTTCCAATCGGGAGAGAAAATGTCCTCCCGCACTACGTTTTTAAGGCGACTCTTCGCCTCTTCGAGTTCACTTTCAGTTGCGCGCCGGCCTTGCGCCGACGGCTGCGGTCCTTCGCCCACTCTTGTGGCAGATACAGCCGGTAGGCCACCGGCAGGCTGGCATGGTGATTGGCAACCGATAGCGACACCGCGACCTGGCAATTGTCTTGTTTGCCAAGCTGGCCGCAGTATTGCCGCGCCACCCCCACTGAGTGCCGCCCCTGCTTGGGAAAGCCGGTGTCGTCGATAATCCAGGCTTCGATCGGCCCGTGACGCTCGACCTT
>JASHRH010000088.1 GCA_030037475.1 Acidobacteriaceae bacterium | reverse complement strand
GCTTGGCCAAGCACAGGATCAAATACGACAATCCATTCTTTCAACGTCCCACGAAGCGGCAGCCCGGATGCCAGGTCGACTATCTGATTCAGATGGAGCAGGGCACGCTTTACGTGTGCGAAATCAGATTCGCGACCAGGAAAATTCCGAGCTCCATCATCGATGAGGTGAAGCAAAGAATTGCGCGGATGAGCATGCCACGCAACTACACCTATCGCCCCGTGCTGATCCATGTCAATGGCGTCAGCGATGCGGTCGTCGAGGCGGGGTACTTCGATGAGATCGTCGATTTCTCCGGTGCGTTGCGGGCTTCAACCAGACGTTGACGGATCTGGCGCGAGCCTGCCGGCTCTGGCTCGGTGATCCGGTTTCGCGCTCCCCGCGGGCGCAGGCTGTCCCTTGGGCTGGGCGCCGGACGCGATCAGGCTGAACTAATTCTCAAGCAGACACTCTCATGTCGTGGTGCGGAAGGGGTCGCTTCGTCCTGTCTGGATTGTTCTCGCAGATCGGGCGCGGCGTGGAGAGGAGCTCCGACCGGCGCTTTGCGCACCTTGCCACCTTCGGCAATTTTGAGATAGGTTCCAGGGAGAGCCGGAGTGACGATAAGGGGTGCGTCGCAACGGATCCTGCCGGGCGTGGGTATGTGATAGGGAATTACAATCGCATAAATTGTGTTACACGAATGCTCATTTCGTAACTGAGTCCGGCCAGGCGTAAGCGGAATTGCTGAAGTTCCGGACTGGGCCAATGGCTGATGTGTGCGTATCCTGCGAGCAGCCCGTACAGACTGCCTTCTTTTACTAATCTGCCCGGAAACATTCGATTGGGGGATCTATGAGGATGAGTGCGTTGCGCGTTCTCACAACGGGCGCGGTCGCGGCGCTGACGGCTCTCTCTGGCTGCTCCGGTGGCTCCGGATCCAGTGGGCCCACGTACACGGTTGGCGGCACCGTACTCGGGCTGGAGTCGGGCGGTACCGTGGACGTTGTGCTCGGCTCGGAGACCCTTGCGGAAACTGCCAATGGCACCTTCACGTTCCCGAACGCAGTCGCCAATGACACGAGCTTCACCGTCACGGTCGGAGCGACGATGCCGGCGGGGCAGAGCTGCGATATCTCGAATGGTGCGGGCGAGATCTCATCCGACAATGTGACGGACATCGAGGTGTACTGTACGTACGACGTATCCAACGCGACGCTCGATGGCACCTACGAGATCGCAGCCTTTGACATCAACAGCGATACGGATCAGCTTTACACCGCAGTGCCTTTCGATGGCAATGGCACCGAGGGCTCCTCCACCGTAGTGACCGACCAGGCGGGGACGACGTTCACCACGTCCACTGCTGATGGCGGGACTTACAGCATCACGACGGCCGAGGCGTTGCCCGCGCTCGCGATTGGGACAGACAACGTCGGCGCGATTGCAGGGCAGGATGGGGACGAATTCTACTGGATCGAGGATGACGTGGCTGGCGGTAGCCCGCCGATTCTCTTCGTGGGCGTTAATCCGTTGCCGACGGCGACGCTGAGTACACTGGCCGGCAACTGGACCACCGTCGGGCTCACGCAGGCGGCGACGCCGTACGACTCGGAGCAGACCATAGCGATCGGCGCTGATGGCAGCTTCAGTGGCAGCCAGTCGACTCTGGATTCGAACGGCGTCGCGAGTACACAGGCTGTCTCCGGTCCGGCGGGCAGCTATACCGTCGCAGGTGGCGTCGTGAGCATCGGCGGACAGAGCGGGTACATCAGTGCGAACGGCGAGTTCGCAATGCTCGCCTCCGTCACCCAGCCCATCGCTGGCGCCGGCCCCAACTATCCCAGTCTGACCGTGGCGGTGAAGCCGGGCTCCGGAGTCACGCTTGCGACTTTGAGCGGAGTTTATTCGCTCGGCACCATGCTGTTTGAAAGTGCCAGCATTGGCGCGGCTAGCTCGATCACGCTCTATTTCGACGGTGCCGGCAACTTCAGCGGCACGGCGCAGGCAAACGTAAATGGCACTTACAACTTTGGGAATTACTCCGGGACCTACACCGTCACGTCGAGCGGCGTCTTGACCCTGACTGACTCGAGCGGCGAGGTATATACCGGGGCCGTGAGTGCGGATGGCAACATCGTCGTCGCGACTTACCTGACGGCGGGTGCGACGGTACCGCAAATTTTCGTGGGCTTCAGAGAGTAATCGGTGGGGACGATCGCCTGCGATGACGACTTGCAGCCAGCCTGCGTCGCGGGCATTGGCGGCCACCTGAGCCGACGTGGCGGCGGCCAAATGGTTGAGCTTCGCCTACCCGTCATTCACGGCATTCGAAGCTGCTCGCGCTCTGCGTGTCGCCGCCGCGATACTGCGCATGCCCGGGGTACGGGCACAGGGGACGGCTCCGTCCCGGGAACGAGCGGCCCGTTGCGACGACGGAATCCGGAGCGCGGCCCTTCTCGACCCAGTCGACGATCGCCGCGAGCATGTCGAAGCGGTCGAGGGTGGCGTCGCCCCCGCCGCAGTGGCTCATGCCGGGGACGAGGAACAGGCGGCTCCATTGCCTGACGGTCTGCGCGCCGCCGTTGTCCGCGACCAGCCGGCGGTAGTAGTCGATC
>JASHRH010000087.1 GCA_030037475.1 Acidobacteriaceae bacterium | reverse complement strand
TACAGCGAAGCGTAGGGGCTCTGCTCATCGGTGACATCAAGCGATGCGGAGGAGCGGTGTGCGTGTTCCTGGACGGCGGAAAAGATCGCGGGGACGATGAGCAGCGTAGCGATGGTGGAAGCGGCCAGGCCACCGATGACGGCGCGGCCCAGCGGCGCTGTCTGATGCCCGCCTTCGCCGATGGCCAGCGCCATGGGCACCATGCCGGCGATCATGGCGATACTGGTCATCAGGATGGGGCGCAGGCGCGTCCGTCCGCCGAAGACAGCAGCTTCGGAGGAAGACGCCTCGCTGTGGCGCCGGTGGTGTTCAGCAAAGGTGACCAGCAGGATGGAATTGGCGACGGAAACACCGAGCGCCATGATGGCTCCCATGAAGGACTGCAGGTTGAGCGTGGTGCCGCTGACCAGCAGCGCCAGGATGACGCCGCAGATGACCGCGGGCGCGGCGGAAACGGAAATCAGCGCCAGGCGGATGGACTGGAAGTTTGCCGCCAGCAAAAGGAAGATCGCAACAACAGCGAAGATCAGGCCCAGAGTCAGGTAATGAAATGTGTCTTCCATGGGCACAATCTGACCGCGCACATGGACCTCCACGCCATGCGGAGGCAGACCCGCGCGGCGGATGGCCGCTTCCACCTGGCGGGCAGCGCGGCCCAGGTCTTCGCCCTGAACATTCGCGGTGAGAGAGACGACGCGCTGCATGTCGTAACGGTCGAATTCACCGACCACCTCTCCATAGGAAAGATTCGCCACATCGCCGAGGTTGGGATGGCTGGACGCGCCGCCGCTCATCAGCGGAATGGACGCGAGATCGTCCAGCGAGGTCATCTCGTTCTGCGGCACTTCGACCTGGACCTGATAGCCGATGCCGGTCGCCGGGTCCTGCCAGAAATTGCGGGAGACGAAACGGCTGGACCATGTGGCCGTCTCCACCGAGCGCGCGACCTGGTCGACGGTGAGACCGAGCTGGCCGGCGCGTTCGCGGTCGATATCCACGTTGAGGCTGGGATACTGGAGCGGCTGCCCATAATGCAGATCGCGCAGATGGGAGATCTGGGCCAGCTGCGCGTCGATCTGCGCTGCAAAGGCATGATCGGCGGCGAGGTCAAAGCCCTGGACATCCACTTCGATGGGCGTGGGCGATCCAAGATCCATAATCTGGTCCACGATGTCGGCGGACTCGAAGGTCAGCTCGGTCGTCGGAAGGTCGCGGGGCAGAATCACGCGCAGGCGCTCCTCGAACTGGCTGACCGAAATGTTGGCTCCCTGCCGAAGCTGCACCTTCAGCACCGCCTCCTGCGGACCGCTCGTCCACAGATAGATGAGGTTCACCGGGTAACTCGGCGCGTAGGTGCCCACGTAGCCGATGCTGAGATCGACGTTGCCAGGACCAGCGAGCTTTTTGATGTCGTCGAGGGCCTTCAGCGCGATCTGTTCCGTGACTTCAATGCGGGTTCCGGCCGGCGCGCGCAGGCGAAGCTGAAACTGATCCTGAGGAATGTGGGGAAAGATCTCGCGTCCGATCTGCGGCCCGACCAGAAGAATGATGGCTGCGGCGACCGCGAAGTAAGCGACGATCAGCAGCCCGCGACGGGCGAGGAGCCGCTCCACCAGCGACGCATAGCGGTCGCGGAAACGATCGAAGCGGGTGCGTCCGGCGCTCTCTTCCGGGCTGCGGTGCATCCGCCGGTTCAGCCAGATATAGACCACCGGCACGAAGGTGCTGGAGAGCAGATATGAAGCGATCATGGCGAAGCCGACGGCCAGAGAGAGCGGAACGAAAAGCGCGCGGGTGACGCCCACCATCAGGAAAGACGGAACAAAGACGGCCACGATGGAAAGCATGGCCAGCAGACGCGGGATCAGCGTTTCCCGCGTCCCGTCCAGCACGGCGCGAGGGATGTTGTCGGTGAGCTGCAGGTTGCGATGGATATTTTCGATCTCCACCATCGCCTCGTCGACCAGCATGCCGACAGCCAGCGCCAGGCCACTGAGCGTCATGATGTTGATGGTTTGTCCAGCCAGCCAGAGACCGACGACGGCGGCCACGAGCGCGAAGGGAATCGTGGCGACGACGATGAAGGCGCTGCGCCACTCCCGCAGAAAGAGAAAAACCATCAGCCCGGTCAGCAGAGCACCGGTCGCGCCTTCCAGCACCAGCGCGATCAAAGCGCGGGTGACGCGGCCGGACTGGTCGAACTCGTAGCTGACCTGAACGTCGGAGGGCAGCACGTTCTCGAAGCGGGCCATGCTGGACCTGACCGCATTGACGACCGCCAGCGTGGAGGCGTCCGCGCGCTTGGTCACAGGCAGGTAGACGGTGCGCCGGCCGTTGATCAGCGCATAGCCCAGGGTCAGGTCGCTGCCATCCTCCACCGTGCCGATGTCGCGCATGAAGACCGTCGGGCCTGAACCGGTGCGCACGGGAAGATCGGCGAGGTCCTGGATATTCGAGACAACGCCGTTCGTGGGCGTGATCCGGTCGAGGTCGCCGGTACGAACATCGCCGGCCGGCGCGATGACGTTGCCGTCCAGCAGCGCCTTCACCACTTCAGCCGTGGACATGCGGTAGCTGTTCAGCTTGTCGCGGTCCACGTGGATTACGATGGTGCGCGAGCTGCCGCCGAAGGTCGCGGGCGACGAGACGCCGGGCAGCGTGGCGAAGAGCGGCCGCACTCGGTTCAGGGCGAGGTCCTGCAGCTCATCCACGCTGCGCGTCCTGCTGGAGAAAACGACATAGCCCACCGGCACGCTGCCGGCGTCGAAGCGCAGGACAAAAGGCGGGACCGTGCCGGGAGGCATGTAGGCGTGGGCGCGCTCGATGTAGGACACGGTCTGCGAGAGTGCCTGATTCATGTCCGTGCCAGGCTCAAAGGAGAGTTTGATCAGCGCGAAGTTCTCCACGGATTTCGACTCCACGCTCTGGAGGCCGGAGATGTAGAGGAAGTTCGACTCGTAGTAATAGGTCAGGTAACCTTCCATCTGCGCCGGGCTCATGCCGCCGTAGGGCTGCGCCACATAGATCTCAGGCAGGTCGAGGTTGGGAAAGATGTCGCGCGGCATGCGCGCGATGGCGAGAATGGAGCAAAGCGCCACCGCAATGACACCGACGAGAACGGTAAAGGGACGGCGCAGCGCGCCATGAATCAGCCACATAAAATTCAGTGCCCTCCGGCAGGCGTGCCTGCGGCCATGCTGAGAAACGGGGTGAGGTCGCCGTTCGCGGCAGCCAGCTCCGCGAGCGCGCGCCAAATGCTGAGGCGAGCGAGCGAATCGTCCATCTCCGCCTGGGCGAGCAGGTCCTGAGCTTCAGCGACATCGACGCTGGTTCCCAGTCCGGCGCGGAAGCGGGCGGTTGCCTGGAGTTCGCCCTGGCGGGAAGCTTCCAGCTCCACGGGCGTGTTCAGGGCCACGCGGCGGGCGCCGTCCAGGTCCGCCAGCGCCGTCTGCTGCCCAGCGGTGACGCTCTGCAAAGTTTGCGTGTAAAGCTGTTCCTGCTGGCGCCAGTTGGACACTTCGACTTTTTTGCGCTCGCGGATGGCAAAGATCCCGGTCAGGTCCATCT
>JASHRH010000010.1 GCA_030037475.1 Acidobacteriaceae bacterium | reverse complement strand
GGTCGCGCAGGACGTGCTTGATGCAGGGACCTCGACGCAGGGCATGTGGAACTCAAAGGCGGTCTACAAGTACTTGGCCGCGCACCAAGCGCAGGTCGCGCAGCTCTTCACGCCTGCCGAAGTGAAGCGGCTCGAGACGCTCAACAATGCGGGCGTCGTGCTGAGCATGGATCGCTCCTACCCGGGCGCGGCGGCGCAGCAGCACAACTTCATCGCCCGCGGTGTGCTGGGTGCGGTGTCGAAAGGCGCCGAGGCGGTCGGAGCGCACCTTGGAGGGCTGCCGGGGTGGGTCGTGGGTAAGATTGCAGGTCACGGCGCGGAGCACTTGAACGAGCGCGCGTTGAGCAAAGCCGTTGAGGGCCGCATTCGCGACCTGACAGGACCATTTGAGCCGATCAAGCCGCCGCGTAGCAGCCCGGCAGGACCCGGCGCCAAACAGCGCGGAGGTCCCAAGTTCACGCCGAACAAAGCGGCGCAGCGCGAGGCGGTTGGCGCGCTACTAACACCGCAAGAGAAAACTTATCTGAGCCGTGATGCGGCGTTCGACCGGATGGTCGATGCGTTCCACAACTCACCTCCGATGCACGAGCTCGCCGCGATGGCGATCGCCGGGCGCGACAAGCGCGGGTGGTATGAGCGCGCAGCGCAGTCGATCGCGCAGAACTTTGGGTTCGACGCGCCGCGCTTCACAGCCCTGCTCGCGGCGATGAGTCCGCGTACAGGCGTCGAGGAGAACTTCAAGAACGCGATGCGCGGCTTTCTCGCATGGGAGAAGGCGGGGCGCCCGACAGAAGGTTCGAAGATCGCGAAGGTGTTGGGCGCTTCGGTTCGCGAGAACGGCGGAAGACTTCTGCCGGCGCATTTTGCTAACAGCGTTCGCGCGCTACAAGCGAAGGAACCTGAGAACCTGACGCTGAGCGGTCCCAAGGTGCAGGCGTTCGCCCGCGCGCTACACGGAGACGTGAACGCGGTCGTGCTCGATAGCTGGATGGCGAATGTCGCCCGGATCGATCCTCGCATCTTAGACGGTTATAAACGTGGTACAGAGCGCACGCGAGTGCCTAATCCAACCTACTTAGGGTATACTGCGAAGGTCCGCGAGGCGGCTGCGATGCTGAGTCACATGACTGGTGAGCATTGGACGCCGCGCGAAGTGCAGGAGACGGTGTGGTCGTGGGCGAAGACAGCTGCGGAACACACCGCGCAGTACGGTGCGCTGGCGACGATCCCGGATCTCGTGAAAAGTGGAGAACTGAAAGATGAACTCGTCCGAGGTACGCCCGAATTCTCAAATCTCTTCGGTGCGCCCGATGTCCAACGTGCAATCGCTGCATCCCGAGATTCGGGCGGAAATGCACGAGTACCACGTGCGCCGGACCGGAGTACCGAGTCGAGTCCTCCAAGCGAAAAGGCAGCGGCTGCTCGACGTGCTCTCCAAGGCCACCTCGAAAGCGCCGCAGCGCGCCTCGAGAAATCTCGGTTTAAGTGAGGTTTAAACGTCGCGGAGCGCGCGGCGGCACGTGCGCCGGCTTGACGATCCACGCAAGGGCGTAGAGCGCCGCGCCGGGCAGTGCGATAATCGCGGCTTCGGTGAGTGCAGCGGGTATGTCCGCCGCGCGGGTCCACAGCGGAGCTGCGATGCCACCCAGTGCGGCGAGCGCGGCCAGCAGAGTGACGACGTGAGCTGCACGGCGCAGGATGCGGGATAGAGCTTTCATGGACGCCTCCGCCAAAGCGTCTCATCGTCCGTGAAGTAGCCGACCGGCTGCCGTCGATCGAGTCGGCGCAGGTAAAGCGCGGGAACCCAAATAGGGCTCAGAGCGACGAGTTCAGCGAGAAGCAGCACCGCCGCGAGCAGAAGCAGTGCGGACAGGATGCACTTCTCGAACATATGTAGTAGGACGCGGGATGCATGGCGCATAGCGAAGGGCTCCTTCAAATACCGAGCACAGCGCGCGAACGCAACGATCGTTCGCGGCGTCGTGCGCGGCCACCAATCGATCAATTTCAGCGTCGGTCAACATGGAACCGAGCATAGCGCCGCACGCGGCGCAGAGCAACTGAGGTAGATTATGTCCAGTAATCCAGGCATGCTGTTCGACTATCCCATCTTCGAGACCTTCACTGAAGATGAGCTTGCGAGCGCGTACATGTACTTCTATGAGACAGGTACGACAACGCAGCAGGACGTGTACTCGGATGGCGCGCTCTCTACAGTCATCACGCAGCCGGTCACTGCGAACAGCTCAGGTCAATTCAGCGCGATCTACTTGAACCCCGAAGCCGCGTACGAATACCGCGTGCAGCTCTACAGCTCGGGCGGCGAGCTCCTAAGCGATACTGATCCGTACGTCGTGCCATACAACTACGATGCGGTGTCAGAGTACATCTCGAGCGCGCCGTACGCGACGCTCTTCACCTCGAGCACTTCCGGAATCGTGCCGCCGAGCGGCGGAGGCACAACGAACTATCTGCGCGCGGACGGTACATGGGATAGGCCGCCGGGTATCGCGGCAGCGCTCTTCACTTCAACCGCGTCCGGCATCGTGCCGTTGACAGGTCTCACTACATCCGCGGCATCGACGGCGTTCTTGTGCGCGGATGGCAGCTGGTCCGATCCGGTTGCGAGCGCTCAAGGCTATACACTGTACGCGGGAAGCGTGTCGTACAACGGCTCCGGCTCGTCGGTCACAGTAAACTTTGATACGGAGTTCCCGACTTCATTCGTCGCTGCAACGACTGAGTGCTCCGTTGGCGGCTACTCCGCAGGCGTGAGCGGCGGCACGGTCGCAGGCCTTACTCTCGCTACAAGTGAGCTCGAAGGAACTGCGATGACAATCTACTGGATGGCTGTTGGGTACTGAGTCATGGGACTATCACCCACTCTCGCCGGTAATCTTTGGCCGTACAACCAAGCGAATTTGCAATTCAGCGTCGCAAGC